>JAUSGV010000079.1 GCA_030648675.1 Dehalococcoidales bacterium | reverse complement strand
TCTGGCGGAAACGGGCCTGGGCAGGACCGGGTTGCGGTAACTGAAAATCTTTCCCTGGTAGTTTTTCAGTATCAGTTCATCTTCCTTTTGGGAAAGAACGTAGTCATGCTGCAATGGAATCTTGCCCATACCGCCGGGAGGATCGATGACAAAACTCGGTATCGCCAGTCCGGAGGTGTTGCCGCGCATCTTCTCGATGATTTTAACACCGACCTGTACCGGCGTGCGCAAGTGCTCCGTGCCCTGTACCTCATCGCACTGGAAGAGGTAGTAAGGACGGACTTTGATCTTGAGCAGTCCCTGACACAGTTTAAGCTGGGCTTTGACGGTGTCGTTAATGCCGCGCAGCAGTACCGACTGGTTGTTGACGGGGACGCCGGCACGCAGCAAACGGTCGCAAGCGGCCGCCGCATCCGGGGTGATTTCCTGGTAGTGATTGAAATGGGTGTTTACCCAGATCGGGCCGTACTTGGAAAGCATGTTGCACAGTTCCTCGTCGATACGCATAGGCGCGACGACCGGGAACCGCGTCCCGATACGGATTATTTCAACGTGCTTGATGGCTCTGAGCTGCGAAATGACGCTCTCGAGGTGACCGGTGGAAAGCGTCAGCGGATCGCCGCCTGATATGACGATGTCGCGTACCGCCCTGGTGCGGCGGATATAGTCGAGCATGGCCTCGATCTCCGCGGGCGTGCGCGTCCAGAAGCCGTTTTGCCATTCGCGCTTGCGGGTGCAATGACGGCAAAGCATGGCGCAGATATCGGTCAATACCATTAACACCCGGTCCGGATAGCGGTGGACCAACCCGGGGACAACGGAATCCCGTTTCTCCTCGAGAGGGTCCTCAAAACCGACATCGGCCAGGGCGATCTCTTCAAAACAGGGAACGGACTGTTTCCTGACGGGGTCGTGCGGGTCGTTCAGGTTGATCAACGATAGATAATAAGGAGTAATAGCCAGGGGATATCTCTCGGTGACCATGCTGAGGCGTACTTTCTCCCTGGGCGACAAAGGGATGTACTTGGTCAGTTCGTCGACAGTGGTGATACGGTTACGGAATTGCCATTTCCAGTCGTTCCATGATTCTGCAGGTACCTGGGCGAAAAAGGTGTCCTTGATTGACAGAGGCGTGCTACTTGGAGGCTCTTCGTCCTCCGCGGCATGTCTGGTGACGGGACTAGATGATGGAGGCTCGTCCTCTACTTCTTTGGTCAGTTTACTGTTCAGGTCAGCTCCTGATTTAGCCAATTTGTTTTAACTCCTTTTTTTACGTCTGATTTATGCTGTTAAATTACATCTTATAGCATTGTTATAAAATGTCAAGAGATTTTAGTAACAATTTAAAAATATTTTCGCGGAAAAAAGAGGAGCCGTTTCCGGCCGGAAACGGCTCCTTCGATTGTACTATGCTCAGGGTGTTATTTACCCAGTGCTGTCTCTTCCTTCTTTCTTACAGGACGACCGCCGTGACCGTGCTTGACACCTTTGAAGGCTGCTTTATATTTTGCTCTCTGTTCTGCCTTCGCTTGTTTTCTGCCCAACTGTGATGCCTCCATCCACTCTTTGAGTTTTTCATTTACAGTTTAGCGAAGAGCCAAAGAAGTGTCAAGGGAGACCTATAGATATTTTTTCCCTTTAATGGGAGAGGAGTAAAGCGGGGGTGAATGTCACGCTTCCGTTGTTATCCACGGCCTTTCAATCTGTCATTCTCCGCGCAGGCGGGGAATCCATCCCATGCATCGAAAGTATCCGATACGAGGGAAGCATGGCGATCCACCCTATTTTATATGCCATTTGAAGGCAGCCCAAATTCCTGAAAAATGCGGCGGCTCAGCGTCTCTGACTGCTTGTGGTCGAAAGTACGGTTCAGCAAGTTCTGATTCAACTTCTGGAACAATTCTTTGAGATAGCACTCATAATTCGCGACCGCTTTTGTCACAACCAATTCAGCTTTCGGCAAGCAAACAACATATTCATTAGGTTTGCGGGCATAGATTATATATTTTGCTGCTGCGATGTTGGAGGCTTCATAACTGAAACCCTCGCCGACGACTTCCTGCTGGCCCATAAAATAGTTACCTAGCCTGAGTGGCACGTCTGGCACACCGATATTAGTGTAGTCCTGCGGTTTGAGTTTCTTACTCATAAAGTCATCCGGAAATTTCTTGATACCTTCCTGCAGCAGGTCATTCGTAACCTGTTGCGTCATCTTGGCCATGTCTCGCACCGGCTTGGCCTTGTTGAGTTTAGTACGCATGCCGGCTAATTCTGTGCGCTCCCGCACTAATTCCGTCAGCCCGTCATAGATGGGCCTAAGATACTTGGCCGGGTCTAACCCCATAGCCTCCAGCACCAGACTATCCAGCTTCTGGCGGTCTTTCATCTTTACTTCTTCAAAGATTGATTTGACAGGACGTTTGGACAATGCTTGAAAGCAAGAAACGATCGGCTTCGGCTTCATGAACAATTGGAGATTTGGTATAAGCAAGCTCTTGGCGTCGTCGGTTTCAAATTTCAGGGCACCTTCTCCCAAGTTGACACGCCCAGCCATCTCTATCATAAGGCTGACAATACTAGAGTTTAGGATGGCAGCAAGCAAGATATTTTTTGTCTTATCATGTGACAGGACCATATGAAAACAGCGGTCACTGACAACAGATTGTTCACAGTACCTCTGTGAATACACATCACCAATAACGTAGCTCAAAAATACTTGTGATGGGTTACACCGCGGAATTGCCCACCACCCTGGTTTTCGATTAATTACGGTTGGTACTTTTGGCCATGGTATGCCCGCAACCACTTTTTGTTTTGCCTTCGTTACCTGTCTCTCACCCCATTCAATATATTTGAGCAAATTCATGTGACCAGTGGCCTTAAGAGTCGACTTGTCATCTTTACAGAGAAGAAGTCTTGTTTTTAGCTTACTGACATCGATGGCTACGTTAGGAGTTTCCTTAGGCGAACGTATGACTGGTATGAGATAAGTCTCACTTAGATTCCAGTGTTTTACTTTATCAGCCTCCACATAAAAGAATTCATTGATTCCTGTGTAGCAGCCTGTTTGTACTTCAGCAAACTTGTTGAGTGGCGTAAATTGTTCAGTAAATTCATTTAGACAATCAAAAAATACCTGCGGCGCTCTTAAATACTGTCCCCATTTGGCCGTTTTGCTTTCGGCATTCAGCTTATCCCGCAGTTCGCTTTGCTTCACCAGTCGGATACGGAAATCATGATCTTCCACTGTGAACACACCCTCAAGCGTGCATTTCACTGACGGTCCATCAATTACATAGCAGTTCTTGTCGGCAGCGTTTTCTATTTTGTGGATAAGCCCATCAAGCCCCACCCATCGGTTAGAGGCCTCCAGCTTGGCATCCCAGGGTATGAGGTCAGCCAGCCTCTTTTTTACCTTTACAAAGCTGGCTATATGCTCATCACGCTTCTTTTTATCCGAACACCGCTCCAGAATAGTAACTACAGTATTTACCGCCGCATCCTCGAACCACGGCTCACAACGGGACTCCAATATGGCAACAATCTTGAAATTATTTACCATATATTTCTGAAGCTCATAGCCGTAAGCCACATCCAGCCAAGAATTGGAGGTTATGAAACCCATGCGTCCGCCTTCTTTAACAAAGCGGCCGGCGTGGAAAAAGAGGTAGGCATAGATATCAGCCTGGCCGGAGAGATTAAAATTAATATCACCTAGAGCTACTTTTATGCCTTTCTTAAACGCTTTCCAATCCTGCTCTTTTATATCGAAAGCTTCACGGTAATCCGCCAGCCAATCCGTCTTGATTACGTTTTCCAGTTTATCTTTGTAGCCTTTTTCTGTCTTCTCGATTAGCTCTTGGCGGATGAACGGGAAATTACCCACTGCAGCATCAAATTGGGGGATGGTTTCTTTAATTTTGGTAAAACCTGAAGAAAGGTCAGCCTTCGGCGGTGGAAAATCAAACGTGTCGCCCGGTTTTATATCAAAGAGGTCTTTGACTATAATGCGCGGGAAATTAGCATAGTCGGATAGGTTCTGGCGGAAGAGGTTAATAGTAGCCAATTCTGCCGGGAAGTGAGCGATGTCTACACCCCAAATCTGGGGCAATAATTGCTTGTGGTCAACCAGTCCTAGGTGGCGCATTTTCTTATTGTAGGCACGTAGCAAAAAAGTACCGGTGCCGCAGGTCGGATCAACTACTTTATCATCCCTTTGCCGGATGCAAAATGCCAGAACAAAGTCAACTAGATTTTCGGGGGTAAAATACTGGCCCAATGTATGTCGTTCCGTCTGCGGTATGAGCTTTTCAAAGACAGCTCCGATAACATCGTGAGGCATGTGGCTAAAACTGAAACGTTTCAGGTCATTGAGCAGTGAGCCTATCTCTTGGATAGCTGCGTCTGGTAGCTCAATCTCATCCGCTAAGCCTTCCTCAAATACGGCATGCCAGTCTAGGTCGCGAGCCTGAGCAAAAATATCCTTCAGATGAGCACTGGCAGCTTGCCCACTCAAGCCGCTTATGCTGAGTTCCGGCAGATTACGCCACTGGCGCTGCAAGGTGAAATAAAAGAGGATGCGCACCAGCAGACGGTAGATTATCTGCTTGGCAACAGCCTGATGAAATTCTGCATCAGTTACATTGGCGATACCTTGTTTCGTGCCCCAAGTTTGAAGTTCCTTTTTGAACTTGAATTCACCACCTATACTGTTCAGTAGGGCATCACGGAGGTGGGGGAATAAGACATCAACGGATTTATGCAAGCGGCCGACGAAAAATGTGGTATCAGCTTCTATTTCATGCAGATGGCCTTCATATTTTATTGTTTTCAGGTCATCGAGTATTTCGCGAGCACGCTCTTTAAGACGAATCTCATTAGATTTAACCCACATATCTTCTGGTTGGTTAATATTGGGAATGGGTGGGTATTCTTTCACTCTGCTTTCGGCGAACACAGGCATAAGGGCCTGTGGGGTTCGCCACAAGATGGCGCTTCGCATATTCCAGGTAACAAAATAATCGGCGTTCATGGCGCGAGCTTTATCGGCAGCGTTCCCCAGAAGGGTGGGGTCATCGGCAGGAATTGATGGGGGCTTTAATTCCCATCCGCAGAAACCTTGCTTGGCACTACGGCTTAGCCAGACCTGGACATCTGGAAATTTGGTAGTTTCCCCTACAGCCTTGACTGAGGTTTCACCCGTAATGTTCTCAAACGGGTAACTACCGGTGCTGACGAATTCGTTAAGCCAAGCTATGACCTGGCTATTGAATTCTCTTTCGTTAGCCTGGATTTCTGGCATTGTAGCTGATATTATACATATTCATTTAATCAATTGCACGCACCTTACCCTTCGTTTTGCGAGGCGAAACGTAAAGTAAAATTCTAAGCTATATATAAATACAGTATGATGTTGTATTAGCCACAGTATGGTCTTTTATTATTTTGCTATACTTACCTTCTAATGGACCTGGTATCGCTCGTTCTCATCGCTTTGAGCCTTTCCGCCGACTGCTTTGCCATAGCTGTCTGCGGCGGAGCGAGCATGCGCAAACTATCACGGTTACAGGTATTGCGTACTGGGTTAACTTTTGGATTCGCCCAGTTTATCATGCCGGTAATCGGTTGGCTGGCGGGCAGAACATTAGTTAATTTGATATCGGCGTACGACCACTGGGTTGCCTTCGGTTTGTTGGCCCTGGTCGGCGGGCATATGGGAATCCGGGGAAGCCGACGGTAAAAACGAAGAAACCGATATCAGCCGCGGTTTGACGTTGTTTACACTGGCGATCGCTACCAGTATCGACGCTTTGGCTGTCGGGTTGAGTTTCGCCCTGCTGGATATCGGAATTATACAGGCCAGCTTTATCATCGGTGCGGTCGCCTTTGGCGTCACCGTTCTCGGCTTCTGGTTAGGGAGCCGGGTGGGCGTTTTGCTGGGGAAGCGGGCACAACTGGTGGGCGGGCTGGTGCTTATCGGCATCGGCATAAAAATTCTGATCACGCATCTTTTTTCTTAAATTCGCCACAGGTTCCGGCGGAGCAGAGTCATAACCACAACGAACAACAGCGTTGTTCCGCCGAAAATTCCCATTGTCAATGAAGGGCCGATGGCGTCGACAAGCGTACCCATTGGCAGCGCCCCCAGCGACATGAGTCCAATCCCCGCAATAAATATTGCCTGAACGCGGCCGTGCATTTCCGGTGGTGTGATGGCCTGGACCAGAGCGCTGTTGATGGCGACGAAGGCGGTACCGGAAGCCCCGACCAGTGCCAGCATTGCCAGAGATGCGGGAAAGTTCCCCACACCGGCGGTAATGCCGAACAGGAGAAGACCGGCACCGAAGCCTGCTCCGGTAACAAACATGATTTTCGACTTGTGGCGGGAACTGTTAAGCCGGGCGATAGCCAGCGAACCGGCGACCGCGCCGATGCCGGTTATCGAGAACATTAACCCCAGTTCCGAAGGGCCTACGCGAAACACAACCTTCTGGAATACGGGCAGGAAACTGAGATACGACGCTCCCAGGATCAGGGGTACCGTGCCGAGAAGAAGGAGGTCCAACACCTTGCGGTCGTTCCTGAGGTAACGTGCTCCGTCGATGACGGCTCCCAGAATCGAACCGGAAGACGCCCTGGTTAGCCCCGCTACCGGAATGAGCAGCAGAAGTATGATGAAGAGGCCGTGTCCCAGTGCTTTGATATAGAACGCCGGCGCGGCGCCGTACATTCCGATAAGCAGACCGGCAATCGCCGGGCCGATAATGCGCGTCAGGCTCATATTGCCTGCCATCAGTCCCTGCGCATTGGTAAGATTTTCGACGCCGGCAAGTTCCGGCACGTAGGATTGGCGGGCGACCATATTGATGGCGCTGACGGCCCCGTAGAGCACTGCGAAAACGAAAAGATGTTCGATCCGGACAACATTTAGCGATATCAGGACGCCGAGAGCGACGGTACAAAGGGCCATTCCTGCCTGGGTCATGACCATCAGGTTTCGCTTAGCTATTCTGTCGGCGGCGATGCCGCCGGCGAATGAAAAGACCAGTATGGCCAGGCCGATCGCCGCGTTGATGTAGCCGATTTCTTTGGCAGAGCCGCTCAACTGATAAACGACGTAATTGAGAGTCAGTGTCTGCATCTGGAGAGCAATGAAAGAGAACAAAATGCCTATCGAAAAAAGGCGAAAATTGCGGACTCGCAGCGAGGCGAAGGTTGCAGCCCAGGCGGATTGCTTGCCCATCTTATCGCGGAACTACACGAATGCCGCTATGCCGAGTGTTTCCCTGCCGATGATCAGCTTCTGAATTTCGGCAGTTCCTTCGTATAACTGTAAGCCGACCGCGTCGCGGAGCAGGCGGCCGACAGGGTACTCGTTGGAATAGCCGTAACCGCCGTGTATCTTGATCGCCTTTTGCGCCGTTCTGACCGCGGCTTCAGCGGCATAATACTTCGCGATGGAAGCCTCTCGGACGAAAGGCCGGTCTTTTTCCTTCAGATCCCCCGCCCGATAGACGAAGTAGCGTGCCACCTCCGTTTCGGTCACCATGTCGGCCACCATTTCCTGTATCAACTGGAAGCCGCCGATGGGTTTACCGAACTGTTTTCTCTCGCGGGCGTACTTTACGGCAGCGTCGATAGCCGCCTGCCCGACGCCGACGCAGGCCGCGGCGGTACTGAGGCGGGCACAATCGAGCGCATACATACCTACCTTGAACCCGTCTCCGGACCCGCCCAGAATGTTTTCCGCGGGTACAACGCAATCGTGAAGCACGATTTCCGCGGTATTGGAATCGCGCAGTCCCAGCTTATTGTGGATGTTTCGTGAAGAAAAGCCGGGCGTCTTGCGCTCCACCAGGAACGCGGTTATGCCGCGGTGGAGCTTGGCTTTGTCTGTCTGGGCGAAGACGAGAGCTACATCGGCAATACCGCCGTTAGAAATCCACATCTTGCTGCCGTTAAGCACCCATTTGTCGCCGTCGAGCCGGGCGCTCGTTTCGGTAGCCGCCACGTCGCTGCCGGAACCGGTTTCGGTCATGGCGAAGCAGCCGAGCAGTTCCCCTTTAGTGGTGCGGGGCAGATACTTTTGCTTCAATTCCTGGCTGCCGAAGCGCAGAATGGGTAACTGGAAAAGCGAAGTTTGTACGGTAAGGCACGTGGTGAAAACACCGGCGGAAGCCCGGGCGATCTCTTCGCAGATGAGCAAGTAGGAAATATAGTCGAATCCCGCTCCGCCGTACTCTTGCGGCAACGGCGCCCCCAAGAGACCGAGGGCGGCCATTTTCTCCGTGGTTTCCGGACGGTAATGCTCGTTAGTATCGTCCTCCGCGGCGGTGGGCAAGATTTCCTTCGCGGCGAAATCGCGTGCCATGTTACGCACCATTACCTGGTCTGAATTCAGATCAAAGTCCATAGTATTCCTTTGCTAGTCCGAATAGGTTCGTGATCGTTATCCAATTTTTCCCTGGGGCCTTGTAGAAAAAGTGCTCTCTTTTTGTCACCCCCGTATCGAGTACGGGGCAGGCTCTGAGCACGTTCACTACGTTCAGTGTAAACTCCGCGAAGGGTCTGGGGGTGGTGGAGTGACATTTGATATAACTCCCCTCGATGGAGAGGAAAAAATAATGGAATTGCATTCTAACCAGGTAACCATTTACCTCTTGTCGTAGTAGTAAAAACCTTTATTCGTCTTTCGCCCGAGATGTCCGGCAGCGACAAGTCTTTTCAGCAGGACCGGCGGAGTATACTGGGGGTCTTTTAGTTCCTGGTACATCGCGGTGGAGATGGACAGTATCGTATCGAGTCCGATGAAATCGCAAAGCGACAGCGGGCCGGTGGGATAATTCAAACCAAGGACAATTGCCTGGTCGATCTCTTCTTTGCTTGCCACACCCGATTCATAAAGGCGAATAGCTCCCAGTACGAAGGGCATGACGAGGCGGACGACGATGAAGCCCGGGGTGTCCGATACCGTTAACGTTTCTTTCCCCAAACTCTTGGCGAAACTCTGGCTTATCGCCAGCGTTTCCTCGCCGGTGGTAAATGTTTTCACGATCTCCACCAGTTTCATCATCGGGACCGGGTTAAAGAAATGAAGTCCCAGCACCTTATCCGGGCGCTGGGTCGTGGAAGCGATCTCCATTACCGAGAGACACGAGGTATTAGTAGCGAAGATGGTGTGAGGCGGGCATACCTTGTCCATCTCGATAAAGACGTTTCTCTTCAATTCCATATTTTCATTGACCGACTCGATGACGAAGTCGCAGTCTTTCAAGTCCTCGTTCTTGATCGTGCCGACAATATGACTAAGGGCAGTTTTCTTCTCTTCGAGGGTAGAGCGGCCTTTTTCGACGGCCCGGGTGAGTGAAGATTCGAGTATCTTCAGCCCTCTTTGCAGAGATTCGTCTCGGCTGGCGACCAGAACAACATCGTAGCCGGCACGGGCGCAAACCTCGGCTATCCCGCGTCCCATTAAACCGCTGCCGACCACCCCAACTTTCTTTATTGTCATGACCTCCACCTCCGTTCCAGTCTATTTTCCTTTGAAATCAGGTTTTCGTTTTGAGAGAAAAGCATTCGAACCTTCCTCGAAATCCTCCGTGGTAACGAGATAATCGTTCAACGTCTTTTCCAGAGCCATGCCGTCTTCCAGTGAGCGGTCTGCTCCCAGAAGCATTGCCTGTTTGGCGGCGCGCACCGCGAGCGGTGCGGGACGGCAGATCAATTCCGCCATCTCTTGAGCTGCCGACATCAGTTCGGCCGGCCGCACTACCTTGTTGACCAATCCTACCCGGTAGGCTTCCCGGGCGTCAATCGGTTTACCGGTAAAGAGCATTTCGGCGGCTTTGGCTTGGGGGATGATGCGGGGCAGCCGCTGCGTTCCGCCCCACCCGGGAATGATTCCCAGCGTCACTTCCGGCATACCGAATGTCGCGTTCTCGGCGGCTATTCTGATATCGCATGCCAGCGCTATTTCCAGGCCGCCCCCGAGGGCATACCCGTTGACGGCAGCGATCATTGGCTTCCACAGGTCGAGTCCGCGAAAAATAGTTGGGGGCCCGGACCATGGCTTTCCCTTGTTTTCCTTGAACTGCGGCAGTATGGAACGTATATCGGCACCTACGGAAAATGCCCGTTCTCCGGTGCCGGTAATGATACCTACCAGGAGGTTATCGTCGCTCTTAAAATCTATTAAAGCCCGGCTCAATTCTTCCAAGCTTTTAGCATCGATAGCATTTAAGGCTTCGGGACGGTTCAGTGTGAAGAAAGCAACTTTGCCTTCCTTCCGGTAATCGACGGCCATGCAGACCTCCGAGAGTGTGGGTCGTACTTCGAAAATATATTCTAGCATTTTACAGTATTCTATTGCCTTGAGCAATCAACGGTAATTATTTTGATATAATGGGGAGAAGAGTTACGGGAAACAAATGGACACTCACGAACACGATAACGAACATGATCACGAGCGGGAGCGGGAACACCGTTATCTAGCCGCTGCCAGCCGTCCTCTGCAATTAACTTTGATCATCGTGCTGGTGATCATGGCTGTCGAATTTGCCGGCGGCATTATCAGCAAATCCCTGGCGTTAATCAGCGATGCGGGACACATGTTCATTGACGCTCTGGCGTTGGGGCTGAGCCTGTTTGCCATGTCCGTGGCACGACGGCCGGCAACCGGAAGACGGACCTTCGGTTATCATCGTGTAGAGATACTGGTGGCACTGCTCAACGGTGTCACGATATTGGGCATATCCGTTTACATCTTCTACGAAGCGTATCGTAGATTTTTGGAGCCGCACGAGATCAAAGCGCCGCTGATGCTGGTAGTGGCTGTCATCGGCCTTGTCGCCAATCTTGCCGGCGTTTTTTTGCTGCGTGGCGGAGGCAGCTCCAGCCTGAATATTAGATCAGCCTTCTGGCACATCGTGGGTGACACGATTTCTTCGGTAGGCGTGATCGTGACGGCGATCATAATCTCGCTCACGGGTTGGATGATTGCCGACCCTATAATAGCCATTGTCATCGGCCTGATCATTCTCTGGGGGGCGGTCAGGCTTATCCGTGAAGCTGTCGATATTCTTTCGGAGACCGTCCCTAAAAACATAAGCGTGGAAAAAGTGATCGAAACTATAAAGGCTATCCCGGGTGTGGTCGACGTCCACGACCTTCATGTCTGGACGCTCACCTCGGGTGTTTACGCCTTGAGTGCTCATGTACTTATTACCGATCAGATGGTAAGCCGCAGCTCGGGAATTATTCAGACAGCACAAAAATCTCTGAGGGATAAATTTGGTATTACGCATGCCACTCTACAACTGGAATGTACCCGGTGCGAGTCGTGTCCGGAGGGTGCAATCTGCCAGATTCGCCGGCCGGAAACGCAAGAAGCACACCATCACTAAACTTAAGCACGAAGCACTAAATCCGAAATCCGAAACGCAGAGTAAACGAGACAATCCATTAAGTGATAAACCTTCCGTTGCAAACCTGTCACATCCATGATACGGGAACGGAATCCAGTAGTAGAAGGGCAAGGGATTCTGGATACCGGCTTTCGCCGGTATGGTTTCTTGTTTGTTTATGAGTTTTTTAATTTAGGATTTTATATTTGTTTCGGATTTAGATAGGCGAAACGCTGGACCTGCCCCGATAAATGCGGGGGTCTTCGACTTTCGCAGGTATGGTTTTTTACAGGTGCTTCGAATGATATTTTTGGTAATTAGAATTTAGTGATTGTTTCGTATTTCGACATTCGAATTTCGGTTTTGTTGTTCTAAACTATATCGGCATCCGCAGTAATGCTGGCGGTATAAACCCCACTCCCGTGCCAGTTCCACCGACCGTGTGGAACCATCTTTCTTCTTGAAATCGCGCGGCAGAAACCTGGCAGCGGCAATATCTTGTCCTATAGCGTTCACGATTGCAGCCGGCTTATTGCGACTAACCGTGAGGGTAGTAGTAAAGGCGTCGGCACCCCTTTCTAATGAATAAAGCCAGGTTTTATGCAATCGCAGCCTATAGCAAACGCTGCACCTTTTGCCGCCCTCGGGTTCGCCTTCCATTCCCTTCGTCACGAGTTCCCACTCGTCCGGGGTGTAAGGCAGATCGGTCAGGGGAAAATGCAAATGCCCGGCTACTTGCAGGGCTACGTCCAGGCGTCGGCGATATTCCTCGGCCGGATGGATATTGGGATTACAAAAAAGGCCCTCCACTTCGTTGCCTTCGCTTTGCAACCGCTCGACAACTCCCGCGGCACACACACCGCAGCAAATGTGAAGGACGATTTTTATTTCAGACCCTCTAGCACTTCTATCACCTGATTGAAATCGGTGAAGGACGTGTGCTCGATATTCAGCCGTTTGCAATGCTTCTCCAGACTGCCGGTCGCGAAGATATGCGACGTGCGTCTAGCCGGACGCAGGTCCGAGGTCCCGTTACCGGCATACAGTACGCGGTAACCCTGGTCGAGGAAAGAGCTGGTGAAAGCCCCCTTGAAATCCTCTTCGAGCCGGGTGCCGTCGGGTCCGATGTATTGCACGTCGAGGCCTTCCGGATTAAAGCGGGTGCGGGCAGCCGAGAATTCAATGCTTTCGGCTCCCATCGCCCGCAGTATTTCTTCGATGTAGAAATCGAGACCGTTACTGACGATATAAGGGCGGATTCCATTATGTTCGCAATAGGCGAGGAACTTGCCGAATCCCGGCCTGATCCTTACCTGGTCGAGAGCGTGTTTAACCAGGATAGCACGGTCGGCTTTGACCAGGGAGAACGCTTCCGTGTTAAAACGCCCTACCGTAATTTTCCCGGCGTTATAATCCTTGAGTCGTTCCCGCCAGTTACCGTCGGCGAAGTTATCCAGCAGCGTAAAGCTTACATCTTCTTCGGTGATGGTGCCGTCGAAATCGCACTGGATCAAAGTTTTTTTCACGTGTTTGGGTTGCATCATGACTCCTTAAATTTAAATCTGGAATTAGCTAAAAATTAGGTTAATCGGACGCGGATGATGACATCCCTTTCATTTTTATCGTCATATTTACCAGGGCTTCGAGAAGTTCCTTGATAAGTTTGCGGCCGGGTTCATCAATGAACTTTCCGTTATCATCGACCTTCTGATTAGCGAATGTCACGAATACTTCCGGACGGTTGAGAGGATGCATATCGAGGAACACGAAACTTTGTCTCAGGTGATATTGTGCCCTCGCCCCGCCCAGCATCCCGATAGACGCACTCATTATCGCTACGGGCTTGCCTTCAAAGGAATTATCACCGTACGGGCGGGATGCCCAATCGATAGCGTTTCCAAGCACGCCGGGAATGGAGTAATTAGCTTCCGGAGTCGCAATCAAAATCGCATCGGCGGCACGTATTTTCGATTTGAATTCCTTCACCCTGTCCGGCGGGTTGTTTTCCAAGTCCTGGTTGAACGGAGGTATCCCCTCCAGATCGAATATTTCCAGCGTAGAGTTTTTCGGCAGGAGTTCGGTTGCGGACCGTAGTATTGCCTTGTTGTACGAACCTTTGCGCAGGCTGCCAGCGAAACCGAGGATGCTAACATTACTATTTGAGGCACTCATATATCTATATTAAAGAAAAATCGAAATTAATTCCGAACCAGATAAATTATAACATATTTGAAGGTAAAAACTTCGAAATGCCGCCGGGCTATTGTATAAGGTGTTTATTATGCTATATAATAAAAAATTGTTCGTTTGCAATTAAACATTTTCGAGGTGAAGTTTGGGTTTAGATGTAAAGGTACGCGATGGCGAGTCCCAGGATTCTTTGTTGCGCCGTTTTCAGAGATCGGTGCAGATGGAAGGCGTCTTGCGGGAGGCAAAAGCCCATCAGCATTTTGTCTCACGTGGTGATGCCGCACGCATGAAGCAGAGAGCCAACGCCCGCCGGAAACGCCGCCAAAAGCAGATGTAGTCCGGCAACTCAATAGAATAACCAATAAAGAGGGGATAAAACCCCTCTTTTGTTTTCTCCGTGATTTCTACCTTGACGCATGAGAATGATGCGAATAGAATTAGCATAAATTTCTTCCGCTCAAGAAGGGAAAATGGCCGATAGATATAATCCGCGCGAAATCGAAGCGAAATGGCAGCAGCGTTGGGCGGCTGGCCGCCTTTATGAAGTTACTGAAGACGATAACCGGCCGAAGTGGTATGCCCTGACGATGTTCCCCTACACGTCCGGCGACCTCCATATCGGACACTGGTACGCCATGGCCCCATCGGACGTGCATGCACGTTTTAAGAGGATGCAGGGATTTAACGTTTTGCATCCTATAGGCTTCGATTCCTTCGGTTTGCCGGCGGAGAACGCCGCTATCAAGCGGGGAATACATCCGCGCACCTGGACGATGAGCAATATCGAGAATATGCGCCGGCAGCTTAAGAGTTTAGGGGCTATCTATGATTGGAGCCGGGAAGTCATCACTTGCGCTCCGGAGTATTACAAATGGACGCAGTGGTTCTTTTTAAAACTGTACGAACACGGGCTCGCTTATCGGAGTAAAGCACCTGTTAACTGGTGTCCCAAGTGCCAGACCGTTTTGGCGAACGAGCAGGTTGTCGAGGGAAAGTGCGAACGGTGCGACACCCATGTGATCCATCGCGACCTCGAGCAGTGGTTCTTCCGCATCACCAAATATGCCGACGAATTGCGGGAGCATAAAGGCATCGATTGGCCGGAGCGGATCAAGACTATGCAGCGTAACTGGGTAGGGCGGAGTGAGGGTGCCGAGGTGTCCTTTCTCCTCGATCATCCCGGAGTCGCTGAAAAAGAGATCCGCGTGTTTACGACGCGCCCCGACACACTTTTCGGAGTTACTTTTATGGTGCTCGCTCCCGAGCATCCGCTGGTAGCCAGAATAACGATTCCGGACCGTAAGGCCGCAGTCGAAGATTATATTGAAAAAGCGCGCCATAAGACCGATATCGAGCGCCTTTCCACCGAAAAGGAGAAAGACGGAGTTTTTACCGGAGCTTACGTGACAAACCGGGTCAATGACGAGAAAGTCCCGATCTTTATCGCCGATTACGTTTTGTCGAGCTACGGCACGGGCGCCGTTATGGCGGTACCGGCGCACGATGAGCGCGATTTTGCCTTTGACAAAAAGTACAATCTGCCCTTAAAGGTTGTTATCTCACCGCCGAAGTGGAAAGGGCAGTCTCTCCAGGAAGCGTACACCGGGCCCGGGAAAATGGTACACTCGGGCAAATTGTTCGACGGGATGACGAATGAGGAAGGGATAGCCGCGGTAGCTGACTTTCTGAAAAAGCGGCGCTGGGGAGGTCCCACGGTAAACTATAAATTGCGCGATTGGCTTATTTCCCGCCAGCGGTATTGGGGGGCACCCATCCCGATCATCTATTGCGAAAAATGCGGCATCGTTCCGGTTCCCGAACATGACCTGCCGGTACTGCTGCCGGAAGAAGCGGAGTTCAAACCAACGGGAGAATCGCCGCTAAAGTATGTCGAAAGTTTCGCTAACACGACTTGCCCCCGCTGCTCCGGACCGGCGAAACGGGAGACGGATACGCTGGACACATTCATGTGTTCTAACTGGTATTTCCTGCGTTATTGCAGCCCGCACTTCTCGCGCGGTCCTTTCGATCCCGGAAAGGCACATTACTGGCTGCCGGTAGACCTTTATACCGGCGGCGCGGAGCATGCCGTCATGCACCTTTTCTATGCACGGTTCTTTACCAAGGCGATACGGGATATGGGGTTGATCGATTTCGGCGAGCCTTTCACTAAGCTTTTCAACCAGGGGACGATCATTTGTCAGCACCAGAAGATGAGCAAATCGCGCGGTAACGTGGTAAATCCGGACGAATATGTTAACGAATTAGGGGCGGACACCGTTCGCGCCTATCTGATGTTTATCGGGCCGTGGGAGCAAGGCGGCGAGTGGGACGACAGCGGCATCGGGGGTATGAGCCGGTGGTTGAACCGCGTTTGGAACCTCGTATTGGACGAATATAAAGCAGGCGCAAGCGGGGGCGAAAAAACCCGTGTTGAACTGAAGCGGTGCATGCACCAGACTATCCGTAAAGTCACCGGCGATATCGACCGGCTGCGTTTTAACACGATGATCGCCGCCTTGATGGAATATACCAATTTCATGATGAAAGTAAAAGAAGCCGGCAGTGTACCGGAGTCTGACTGGAAAGAGGCCGTGGATGCTCTTATTCTGCTCCTGGCGCCGACGGCTCCGCATGTGACGGAGGAACTCTGGGATAAGACCGGCCATACCTACAGTATTCACAATCAGCGCTGGCCGAAATGGGACGATGCCCTGGCCGCAGAGCAGGAGATCACCCTGGTCGTCCAGGTCAACGGTAAGCTGCGGGACCGCATTGCCGTACCGGCGACGATAACCAAGGAGGAAGCGACGCGTCTGGCACTGGAAAGCCCGCGCGTTAAACCCTACCTGGATGGCAAAGAACTCGCCAGTTTGATTTATGTACCGGGGAAACTGGTCAACATTGTAGTGAGGTAGATTCCTTATTTTGGTTGCGAGGAGAGGCGACAACTTCTAAATTGTCATTCCGAACTCGATTCGGAATCCAGCCAAATGAAGACTTATTATGTGTATATCCTTGCCAGCAAAAGGAATGGCACGCTTTACTGTGGGGTAACAAACGATCTTATCCGACGAGTGTCGCAGCATAAGAGTGACTTAATAGAAGGATTCACGAAGAAATATAAGGTTCATAAGCTCGTTTGGTGGGAAGACTGTGGTAGCGTTGAATCTGCCCTGAACCGCGAAAAGCAAATAAAAGAATGGCACAGGCAGTGGAAATTGGAGTTGATCGAAGAAAGGAATCCGTCATGGAATGATTTGTACGAAGAATTAGTGAAATGACTGGATTCCGGCTTTCGCCGGAATGACAGTGAGTTTGGCGTACCGGACCTGATCACGGCGGGTTGGAAATCTGCCAGACAGAGTGAGATTGTAAAATGAAAATAGCGTTTATCGGCGGGGGGAATATGGGAGAGGCTATCCTTTCCCGCATACTTGAGCGGAAGCTGAGCACAAGGGAAACCATTTTCGTCAGCGATGTCAACGAAGCGCGCCGCCAGTATCTGGAAAAGACCTACCACGTGAACACGACCGATAATAACAAGTCGGCTGCGGCGGTCAGTGAGGTAATAGTTCTCGCCATAAAACCCCAAACGCTGACTCCGGCAATGGAAGGGTTGAAAGGCAGGCTTAAGCCGTCACAACTGGTATTGTCGATCATTGCCGGTGCCAGGATCGATACTCTGCGCCATGGCTTGAATCACGTATCGATCGTTCGAGCGATGCCGAACACCCCTGCCCAGATAGGTGCCGGGATGACCGTATGGACGACTACCCCCGAAGTGAATGAGCAGCAAAAACAATGGGCCAAATCCATTCTCGGCAGCATCGGGAAGGAAATATATGTGGGCGACGAAAAATACCTGGACATGGCGACGGCGGTAAGCGGCAGCGGCCCGGCCTATTTCTTCCTGTTTGCCGAAGCTCTGGCCGATGCGGCGGTTTCGATTGGCGTACCCCGCGAAATGGCGGAAAAACTGGTAACGCAGACGATCCTCGGTTCCGGTTCATTGCTCAGCAATTCGGGAAAGCCGCCGGCAGAACTACGTCGTTCGGTCACCTCCCCCGGGGGCACTACGGCAGAAGCTATCGCCTCTTTCGAGAAAAGCGGCTTCAACGAAATCGTCCGGAAGGCAGTAGTTGCCGCGTATGAAAGAGCCATACAGCTCGGCGGGCAGCAGAAGTAAAAACATCTTTCGACACGCTCCGGACAAACATCTTTGGCCGCAGGGGAGTGTTGTATCAAATGTCATTCTGAGAAGTGAACCGACGAAGAATCTGGGTGCGGGGGGGCAATTCACGTTCATTCCGCCACCACCAGACCCTTCGCGGAGTTTACACTGAACGTGGTGAACGTGCTCAGAGCCTGCCCCGTACTCGATACGGGGGTGACAAAAAGAGAACACGTTTGATACCAGCCCCGCAGGGGTAATCAACTAATTTTGCCTCTTATGCTATATTTATCTTGTGAGCACGAACGGCTTATCCGCCGCGGCGATTACCGCTAACCTGAAGACACGGTTTGTCGGACAGCGTGTTCTTTATTACCCAAGTGTAGCTTCCACGATGGAAGTCGCCAGGCTGGAAGTGCAGAAGGGCACGCCCGAGGGTACGGTAATTATCGCGGGCGAGCAAACGGCCGGGCGGGGACGTTTGCAGCGGTCGTGGTTGACGCCAAAGGGCAACGTTGCGCTATCGGTGGTCCTGTACCCGACTCTGGCACAATTACCTTCGATGATCATGCTCGCTTCGCTTGCTGTCGTCCACTCCATCCGGGTGGTAACCGGTCTCGACCCGGCGATTAAATGGCCTAACGACATACTGATCAACGGACGGAAAGTTTGCGGTATTTTGATCGAAAGCGATGTTCGCCAGGAAAAGGTGCAAAGCGTCATTATCGGCATCGGCCTTAACGTTTCGCTTCACCCTGCCGATTATCCGGACATTCAGGACATTGCTACCAGCTTGTCTCAAGAATCAGGGCGGGACGTACCGGCCGTCGATACTGTGCGCACGCTGCTGGTTGAGATGGAAAGGCTGTACTCGGAGCTGACTGCCGGAAGATCGCTCTACGAAGAATGGCGGGATAATTTGGTTACCCTGGGACAATCGGTCCGCGTCTCGAGCGGGAAAAACGTTTACGAAGGTATCGCCGAATCCGTCGCGCCGGACGGCAGTCTTATTTTGCGTGACAATAAAGGCAACCATATTCCAATAGTCGCCGGCGACATAATGCTGCGAACACCGGGTTCGGTCTGACCGCGTAAAATTGCAATGCGATCTAATGTCCGTTTAACCTTTATCAGGAAACCCCAAATATTGTCCTATCCCTTGTCCTTCTCGTCCGGCTGCAATTTCTTCATGAACATGGTTATCAGGTCGATAGGCAGAGGGAAAATGATGGTACTATTCTTTTCGGATGCGATCTCAACCAGCGTTTGCAGATAGCGGAGTTGCAGTGTCGCCGGTTCGCGGGCAATAATGGCGCCGGCTTGAGCCAGTCTTTCCGAAGCCTGATATTCGCCGTCGGCGTGGATGATCTTAGCCCGTTTTTCCCTTTCAGCTTCCGCCTGAGCTGCCATCGAACGCCTCATCGTTTCAGGGAGTTCTACATTTTTAATTTCGACTATGCTGACCTTGACGCCCCAGGGGTCGGTCTGTTCGTCGATTATTTTTTGCAGCTTCTGGTTGAGCGTTTCCCTCTGCGCCAGGAGTTCGTCCAGTTCGGATTGCCCAAGAACATTGCGCAGTGTCGTTTGCGAGATAAGAGACGTAGCTCTGATATGGTCTGAAATTTTGACTACCGCGGCTTGAGGATCTATGACACGGAAGTATACAACGGCATCGACCCGGACGGTAACATTATCTTTTGTGATGACGTCCTGAGGCGGCACGTCCATGGGAAGCGTCCGCAAGTCTACTCTTATCATCCGGTCGACAAATGGAATTATAACGAAGAAACCCGGTCCCTTGGCGCCGAGCAATCGTCCCAGCCGGAGAATGACCCCCCGTTCCCACTCGGGAATAATCTTAAAGGTCATAGGGAGAACGATTATAAGAACAAATACGATTAAACCAAATACGATTAAAATGTTAGCATCCAATCTTTTGGCCTCCTGTCGCTTTTTTTACATGAAGTTTCAAGCCGATTATTCCGCATATAGTCACTTCTGCGCCGGTCTCGATGTTTCCTGTATCCGATACCGCCGTCCAGAGTTCGCCTTCCAGGAACACAATGCCCTCGGGATTCAAGGCAACTTTCACTACTGCGGTTTTACCGATCAATTCTTCCTTTCCGGTGTAGGCCTGCCGGCGATGGACTGCGATTATCCGGATTACAGCAAAAAGTATAAAGCCGCCGATAAGTATCGCAAGCGCGGCAATTAACCACGGATTTACTATCGTTCCTTCACTAAAAAGTATCGATACCCCAATGATAAGTGAAATCAACCCGGCCCCCATGAGCAGACCAAAGCCGGGGATAAACATCTCGGCGATAAATAAGACGAACCCGATGACAATCAGTAATATCCCGGCATAATACATCATGGTATCAAATATATACTACACCAGTGCCTCTTCTTCGTAAACGTCTTAGCTGCATAATCATTTTTGTACCGAAAGATACCAGACATGACGCCTGTCGTCTCAGTTTGAGAAAAAGACATGAAAATGTCATATTCAGACAGACAAATTGATAACTATGATATATTTTGCGATGTAACATACATTTAAGCGGACATTGACCTTGCTCCAGTCCAAATTGGTGAAAAAGCGTGCTCGAAATCTTTTTCGAATGGAGGTATTGGAAAAAATGAAATTCAAAAAAGCCGCAGCGTCTTTTATTCTAGTTTCCGTATTGCTCGTATCGTTGGCAGGATGCACCGGACCGGCGGGTACCAGTATTTCGGGAGCTAGCGTGAATGGCTCCGGACATCTCGTGCTCTCGTTGTCCAACGGCCAAACCGTGGACGCCGGAAGCGTAGTCGGCCCAGTCGGTACAGCCGGCCCAACAGGGCCTGCCGGGACTGCGGGCGCGACCGGGCCGCAAGGAACGCAAGGCCCAGCCGGCCCAACCGGGCCTACCGGACCTGCAGGTGCAACGGGTACTGCGGGTGCAACGGGGCCTGCAGGACCGCCCGGACCGGCCGGGGCTAGTGTAAACACCAGTCAGACATTTACCTCGGTGAACGCCTTGATTACCAAGACTCAGCCCACGTTAGCGTATATCACGGTTACACTGGGACGCGGAGAAAGTATCGGCACCGGCGTCATTATCAGCAAGCAGGGCTATATTTTGACTGCCTATCACGTCGTTTCCGGGGGAAGTGCCATCGATGTCACTCTTAGCGACAATACAACTGTTCCGGCAACGTTCGTTGCCGGGGCGAGGGGCCGCGATTGGGCGGTAATTAAGTTGAATTCCGTTCCGGCCAATCTTGCTGTTGCACAATTGGCATCTTCCGACACGGCCAGCGTTGGTGATGCTGTGGTTTCCGGCGGATTCGCTCTCGGCTATACCCCCAATCCGTCTTTTACCTTCGGCATCATTTCCGCGTTTCGAACGTTGAGCGATAATTTCAGATATGTGCAGACCGACGCCGCTATTAATTCCGGCGATAGCGGCGGCCCGCTTTTCAACATGGCCGGCCAGGTTATCGGCATAAACGATTCGGCTGACGTTTACAATGATCTTGGTGACCCGGTAATGAATATGGGTTATTGTTTGCCCATATCGGAACTGTTGCCGCTCATTCAACAGTACGTCGGCGGTTGAAACGCGTCGCACACGCATAAAGTGAAAACAAGAAAGGCGCGAGTTAAACTCGCCTTTCTTGTTTAAGGATGGTCTGTTATTCCAGGCAGGTGCCTTTCGCTTTAGTTCGCTGACGGCCTGGCACCGAGGGTCAGGGTAAGTTCTGTTGAACTCCCGGCCCGGAGCACGGAAAGCGTTACCGGGTCTCCGACTTGCTTGTCTGACACGTACGTTAAAAGGTCGAAAATGCTCTTTACGGAATGCCCGTCAACCGCCGTAATGACGTCCCCGCCGGGAGAGGGCGTTCGATTCTGACTGACACCGCTTCCTTTGAGGCCGGCTTTTTCTGCCGGGCTTTCGGGAATGACATTCACTATATATATACCTCGATCGACGGAGATGTTGAGCTGCCGGGCAAGGTCGGCGTTCAATGCCAGATAGCTGATGCCCATCCATGGCCTCTGGAGTGACTTGCCGGTGCTTAATGCCGGCAATGCTCTCCTGGCAACATTGGATGGAATGGCGAAGCCGATCCCCTCAGCT
The DNA here is from genome assembly GCA_030648675.1 of Dehalococcoidales bacterium. Lineage (GTDB taxonomy): Bacteria > Chloroflexota > Dehalococcoidia > Dehalococcoidales > UBA2162 > JAUSGV01. The sequence continues at coordinate 6,788 of JAUSGV010000079.1, read as the reverse complement.
CCAGCTTGGGTCTCTATTGCTGTGTTGATGCCGATAACTTCGCCGTTAGCGTTAAGCAGAGGTCCTCCAGAGTTACCCGGGTTCAATGCCGCATCAGTTTGCAGCATTCCGGTAAGCCGGCTGCCGCTGACGGTGCGATTAAGTCCGCTGATTACGCCTACCGTGATCGATTCATCGAGTCCGAAGGGGAATCCCATCGCTATTGCCATCTGTCCCGGCTTGACCGTGTTGGAATCGGCAAGCGTCAGCGGGGTGACGCCCGAAACAGCGGACGGGTCTACTTTTATCAGGGCGAGGTCGTGAATCGAATCTGTCCCCACGACGTTAGCAGAGACGGTTTTACCGTTATTGAAAACAACCAATATTTTAGAGGCTCCTTCGACCACGTGGTTATTGGTCAGTATGGTGCCGTCGGTATTGATCAAAAATCCGGAACCCTGTCCTTCACCGATTACTCTACCTCGTAATGATGCTTGAGCGACATCGATTTCCACTATGGCCGGGGTGCTCTTGTCATAAATGGACATTACGGTTCCTTCGTCATACAACGCGGGTTGAGCGAAGGTCATTTGCGGGCGGACTGACGTCAAAGGCCCCACCGACGCTACGGCAATTCCCAGAACGAAGATCGCTACGCCCCCGGCTACGATTTTCCAGTTGACTTTCCCCATATTCCCCTCCCGTCAAAAAGTCCGCAAAAAAGCTCTTCTGAAATACTCAATCATTTATTTTAACGAATAATTGTTAAAAAGTTATGAAGATTGGAGGAATACCTTTAAAGCGAATTGGGTACGCATCGATTGGGAACGGTTGAACGAGCGTTGAAGGTAGTGTAGAATTTACCAATCGCTTATATAAGGTAGGATTGATGAAAATACAAAGGTGTAAAGGTACCCGTGACTTGTCTACGGTAGACATGCGGCGGTTCCGTTTTGTCGAAGATAAATTCAGAGAATGCTGCCTCGATAGCGGATATGAAGAGGTCAGGACGTCCACTATTGAATACTTGCATCTCTTTACGTCGACAGGGACACTGACACCCAGCCGCTTGCGCGGCGTTTATTCGTTTCTTGATTGGGACGGATGGAGCGGGGAAAGAGTTGTGCTGCGGCCCGACGGTACCATCCCCATCGCCAGGCTGTATATAGAATCAATGTCGGACAAACAGTTGGCGAGGCTCAGTTACGTCACCAATGTTTTCAGTTTCGAACAGACGGGGAAGGAAGCGCGGGAGAGGTGGCAGTGTGGGGCCGAACTTATCGGCGCCGGGTCGCCTGAAGCCGATCTTGAAATAGTTACCCTGGCGCTGGATGTCCTGGCTAAGCTGGGGTTGAAAGACGTTAAGCTGAAGTTGTCCCATGCCGGTTTGATCCGAAAGCTGCTTTCCGAATTCCGGCTAAGTCACGATGAACAGGATAAAGTATTCGACCGTATTCTCGATGGGGATCTTTCCGATCTGACCAGGTTGAACCCGGAAAGGCCCGACCTGGTCAAAACCCTGGGGGAGCTTCTCGAAATGAAAGGCAAGTCTGCCGGTTTCCTCAAGAACATGAGGTCGCTGTTCAATCACGATCTTCCGGGGCTTGAAGTTCCATTCAATAACTTTATCGATGTTGTCGACCTACTCGAAACTATCGATTGTCGATACGAAATCGATATCACTTCCGGACGCGGATTTGAATACTATACCGGTTTGATATTCCGGCTTTTTGCCGGCGACCGGGAAGTTGGCGGCGGCGGGAGATATGATGCCCTTATTCCGCTCATGGGCGGTCCGGACACTCCAGCTTTAGGTTTTGCTCTGTACCTTGATTGCCTGATGGAAATCGTCAGCTTGGAAACGGCGACGAAAACAGGCAGCAAAAATTCCTCCGTCAGGAGGAAGAGATAGGGTTGCAATTCAAAATAGCCTTACCCAAGGGACCGCTCCTGGGGGAAACGTCGTCGCTTCTGTCAAGGGCCGGTTGGGGCCTGGATGATTACCGGGAAGGGACGCGTGCCTACCGGTTAAAATCGCAATCATTTCTCGGCCTTTTTGCCAAGGTGTTTCAGGAACGCGACATCCCTATCCAGGTTGCGGTCGGTAACTACGACCTGGGAATTTGCGGTCTGGACTGGATCGAAGAGCTTCTGGCCAAGTATCCGGACTCAGACCTGGTCAAATTGAGGGACCTCGGATACGGAAATGGTGCGATTTACGCCGCCGCCAGTACAACCCTGGCATCTCCGCAGTTGGACGTTATCAAGAACACAAGAGACGTTATCCGGTTAGCCAGCGAGTATCCGAATTTGACCGAGTCGTTTGCCCTCGACCTGAGATTAAAACGGTTCAGTGTATTCCCGCTGTGGGGCGCGGCGGAAGCTTATCCGCCGGAAAACGCTGATATCGTCCTGGTTTCCAGGAAAGCTGCGGAAAAAAGTCTGAATCACGGGTTGGTTGCGGTGAGCCGGGTGCTTGGATACAGCGCCTATCTTATCGCTAACCGGTCGAGTTGGGAAACCAAAGACTTAAGCAAGGCACTGGCCGCCATCGAAAATGTTTTGTCATCTGAGGATGTCAAGCGGGATGCTTTGCCTGAGGCAACCATAAAATTAGAGTCGGCAAGACTACCGGTTGGGGAACCTGCGGGAGAAACTATTCGATTGGCCTTGGCGGACGGACATCAGCAGCAGCCGACCATCGAGTTGCTGACGAAAGCCGGCATTAGCATCGAGGATTATCCGTCCAAGTCTGGAAACCGGCGGCCGAAATCAAGTTTGGAAGGAGTGACCATCAAGGTAATCCGGCCGCAGGACATGCCGCTGCAGGTCGCCAACGGTAACTTCGACCTTGCCATTACCGGTGTGGACTGGCTGACCGAGCATCTCAATCAATTCCCGGCCAGCCCGGTTGTCGAGCTACTCGACCTTAAGTTCGGCTGGGTGAGGATCGTGGCCGTCGTTAGCGAGGATGTGCCGGTAAGCAATACTGCTGAATTGAGGCAGCTCTGGGCGGATAAAGGCGTGCCTATCCGCGTCGCCGCCGAATACGCCAATATCGCAGATAAATATGCCCGGGACAATCATCTCGGGGTTTATAAGGTGATACCCACGTGGGGAGCTACCGAGGCCTTTTTGACCGAGGATGCTGACGTATTGATTGAAAATACGCAAACTGGGCGTACACTGGCGCAAAACCGTCTCAAGATCATTGAGACGTTGTTCGAATCGACCGCCCGGCTTATCGCCAATAAAGACAGTCTTGCCGATAATAAAAAGAGCCGGAAAATAGAGTCTATCGCCGGTATTTTACGCAAGGCCGCAGGATAACGAAGATGAAGATCGTTGAAGGTTTCGAGGCCGCCAGCCGGGCATTATCGCGGCAGGGAAAGGCTCCAGGCAATGAAGCAGACGAAAGGGAAGCATCTGTCCGCGGCATAATCGAATACGTGCGAAAGCATGGCGATAAAGCCCTGCTCGAATACACGGAAAAGTTCGATCGAGCGAAACTAACGGAACTGGAAGTCGACAATGCAAGGATAAGCCGCGGGTGCTGCGAGGTTGAAGCGGGGTTAATTGCTTCGCTGAAGACGGCCGCAGACCGCATTGCTGCGTTTCACCAGGCACAACTGAAAGCCGTCCAGACCAAAGTAAAATTGCCCGGTTTAAGCGAGATGGTTCGGCCGCTGGAGCGTGTCGGCGTTTATGTTCCCGGCGGCACTGCCAGCTATCCGTCTACGGTACTGATGACTGCCGTTCCCGCCCGCGTCGCGGGCGTTAAGGAAATTGTCCTGGTGACGCCGCCGCGGCCTGACGGAACGGTATCGCCCCTGGTTCTGGCAGCGGCGCTTATTGCCGGAGTCGACAGGGTTTTCTCGGTTGGCGGGGCACACGCGATCGCGGCGCTGGCTTACGGTACTGAATCGGTACCTCAGGTCGACAAAATATGCGGCCCGGGTAATATTTTCGTAACCATAGCCAAAAGACTGGTGTACGGGGTTGTCGGGATCGACGGATTGGCCGGCCCCAGTGAGGTGTTGATACTGGCCGATACAGGTGCCGACCCGGCTTATTGCGCATCCGATATCCTGGCACAGGCCGAACATGATGCCATGGCGTCGGCAATCCTGGTTACCGATTCGATGCAGTTGGCGGTCAATGTAAAGCGGGAAGTCGAAGAAGAGTTGAGCACTATACCCCGTCGCGAAATAGCCGAACGTTCTCTGGAAAGTAACGGGGTTATCGCTGTCGTCGACAGCCCTGAGGAAATGATCGAGCTGGCAAACGCCTACGCCCCGGAGCACCTGTGTTTGATGGTAAATAAGCCGGCTGCTTACCTGAAATACCTGAAGAACGCCGGGTGCATCATTACCGGAAAGAAAGCCACCGTGGTGATGGGCGATTATGTTGCCGGGCCAAGTCACGTCCTGCCGACCGGCGGTACGGCGCGGTTTAGTTCGCCGCTGAACGTGCTCGATTTTATCAAGCTGACCAACGTTATCGACGTCAACGAAGCGGCGATACAGGAATTGGGTCCCGCCGCCCGGATGATAGCTGAGGCCGAAGGTTTTGGGGCACATGCACGTGCTGTACAGCAGCGCATGACCGGATAGATTGGATTATTTGCTCGTATCGAAGGATTAGGGAGGAAATAATGGAACCGGATTTTAACATCGAGAGACTGATCAGGCGGGACCTGGTTAATTTTATGGCATATTCCGGGGCGACATCGCCCGAGACCCTGGAGGGAAAGACTGAAGTTGCCGTAAAAGACATCATCAAGCTGGACGCTAACGAAAATCCGTACGGGTGTTCCCCGCGGGTGAAGAAAGCCCTGAGAAAATATGCCGATTTCCATGTCTACACCGACGATAAACAGACAAAGCTAAGGGAATTGCTGGCCGGGTATCTCAATATCGATGGAAGGCACATCGTGGCGGGCAGCGGCAGCAATCAGCTTATCGATCTGGTTATCCGCCTGCTGGTCAATCCCGGTGATGAAGTGGTATCGTGCACGCCCACTTTCGGTATATACAACTTCAGCACCAAACTTTGCGGCGGTTCGTTGGTTGAAGTTCCTCGCGACGAAAACTACACCGTCAATATCAGGACGTTGAAGGCGGCCGTTTCGAATAAAACCAAGCTGGTTTGCCTGGCCAATCCGAACAATCCGACCGGTACGCTCATGCCGCGAGATGATATTCTCGATCTGTTGGATACCGGCGTGCCGGTGTTACTCGACGAAGCTTATTACGAATTCTGCGGAGAAACGCTGGCGGCAGCGATCGGGCATTATGAGAACCTGATGATATTGCGCACTTTCAGCAAGTGGGCCGGCCTTGCCGGGTTGAGAATAGGCTACGGCCTCTTTCCGGAGAATATCGCAGACTACATTATGCGGATAAAGATGCCTTACAACGTTAATGTCGCCGCCATGATCGCGGTAAAGGAATCGCTGGCAGACCTCGACTACCTGATGGAAAACGTGAAAGCGATAGTCCTTGAGAGGGAAAGACTGTTTCGCGAGTTGCAACAATTCGGGTGGCTTCAGGTATTCCCTTCACAGGCTAATTTTATTCTTTGCAAAGTTATGCGAGGCGGCGCCAGAATATTCAAGCAATCACTGCAGCAAAAAGGCATACTGGTGCGCTATTTCGACAATGCGCTGCTGCGGAACTGTATTCGAATTAGCGTCGGAAAGCCGGAACAAACCGACGCTCTACTAGTAGCCCTCCGGGAAATCGCGGCGGACGAGGAAAAGGCGGCTACGGAGCATTCTCTCGAAGCGATGTTGGAAGAGGAAGAGCACAACCACGAGCATTAGCACCCGCCGTGGCGGGTACAGCTCAAGATCCAACTGCTCGCCAGCTCCTCTTCACCCTTCCTGGAGCGTACTTTGCCATCCAGGCGGGCATTGAGTACCTTTTGCAGGATTTGTTTTATTTGCGGGCCGGGCGGTACCCCGAGTTTTATCAGGTCTTCGCCGGTTATGGCGGACTTGACATAACGCAATTTTGTGAGAAACAGCCGGATGTGTTTCCGCACCGCCGGGGGATCGGCGGCAATGAGATTGGTCTCCAATGCCGCGGCAGCATATCCGGTAAGCAAGCGGAAAATCTCGCTGCGCTTTAGCTTTAGCTTATCCAGAAGTTTTATCACGGACTTCAGCTCCGCCGTTTCCTGCAGAACCTGAGCTTCCGTTTTCGGCAGATGAAGAAAAGCGATCATGTCCTCTATGTCGTGAGCCAGCAGCGGATAGGCAAGAAGAGAAAGGTAAAGCGGTACGGGCGGCGAATCGGGGCGGGTATATTCACGCGCCGCCTGAAATCTCTCCGACAGCCAGTCGTTTCCCTTTAGCCGCGGGTTAATTTTTGCCAGGACGCGGAGATCGCTTGCCCGGCGTAAGACCTTCTCCGGGGCTGATTCCTTTAAGGCCAATTCCAACTCGTGCCGGATGCGGTCGCCGCTGATGGTGTCGAGCCGGGGAATGTCCCGTTTCAGCAAGCGCAGCGTGGCCGGTTCGATGACAAAATCGAGCCGCTGCTCGTAACGAATTGCCCGCCAGATGCGGGTAGCGTCGTCAATAAAGCTGTTGTCGTGAAGGATCCGAATCAACCCGGCTTTCAGGTCTTTCAGGCCGTCGTAAAGGTCGATAAGTTGTCCCCACCGTCCGGAAAACAACTCTACGGCCATGGCATTAACGGTAAAGTCACGCCGGAAAAGGTCGTTTGCAAGCAATCCGGGTTTGGCTTCCGGCAGCGCTCCCGGCCTGGCATAAGTTTCGGTGCGGGCAGTGGCGATATCGATCG
>JAUSGV010000073.1 GCA_030648675.1 Dehalococcoidales bacterium | reverse complement strand
CTATACTCCCCATACCTAGTACCCATCGTTTACAGCGTGGACTACCAGGGTATCTGATCCTGTTTGCTCCCCACGCTTACGGGCCACAGTGTCAGTAACAGCCCAGAAAGCCGCCTTCGCCACTGGTGTTCCTCCCGATATCTACGCATTTCACCACTACACCGGGAATTCCGCTTTCCTCTGCTGCACTCAAGTCTTGCAGTATCGGATGGTCCCTCTCAGTTAAGCCGAGAGATTTTACATCCGACTTATAGAACCACCTACACCCTCTTTACGCCCAGTAAATCCGGATAACGCTTGCCACCTACGTATTACCGCGGCTGCTGGCACGTAGTTAGCCGTGACTTATTCCACGGGTACCGTCATTATTCTTCCCCATGAAAAGGGGTTTACAACCCGAAGGCCGTCTTCCCCCACGCGGCGTCGCTGTGTCAGGCTTTCGCCCATTGCACAATATTCCTTGCTGCTGCCTCCCGTAGGAGTCGGGGCCGTGTCTCAGTCCCCGTGTGGCTGGATATCCTCTCAGACCAGCTACCGATCTTCGCCTTGGTAGGCCATTACCCCACCAACTAGCTAATCGGACGCAGGCCCCTCCCCAAGCACCTTGCGGTTTTAGTCCATCACCTGGCGGTGACGGACCACATGCGGTATTAGCCTCAGTTTCCCGAAGTTATCCCCCACTTAGGGGCAGGTTACCTACGTATTACTCACCCGTTTGCCACTATCTTTTCCTTGCGAATTAGACCGTGCGACTTGCATGCATAAAGCACGCCGCCAGCGTTTATCCTGAGCCAGGATCAAACTCTCCAATAAAAAATGGAATTAACTTAGCTTGCTTGACTCTTCTTCTCGCTATCCAATTGTTAAAGTGCAAATTTTTAGTGCAAAAGTAAGAGTATCAGATATATGGAAGGCTTGTCAAGCCTAGCGTAAACTTTTTGATAAGTCGCTTTTCTGCCCCTCCCTGAAAAGCCAGCGTGCGGTTCATCACGGTTGTTCCCCAATTTCCCGGATGGTATACTTAGGCGTGGTAAGCGCCCTGATCATAATAGTTGTCATCATTATTGTTGCCCTTGTCATCTACTTCTGGAACCGGTCACGCACCGACTTTTAACTGCTGGCTTCTTGCCACCAGACTAACCGCCGCTACGTCACTTCCTTCGTGATCGAGCACAATTCAGCCAACTCGGCCTTGACACCTGAGCAAAGTAGCTGGTAGAATCTGATGTTTGGGGGTGACGACTATTTACGCATTAATTGAAACAGGCGGAAAACAGTATAAAGTTGAGGCCGGACAGGTCATCGATGTCGACCGCATCAGCGGAAAAGCAGGCGAACCTGTCGAGCTAAACAAGGTTTTGCTCATCGCCGATGGCGACAGAACGGTAGTGGGTACGCCGACTATCGAGGGAGCCAAGGTATTTGCCACGTACAAAGAAGAAATAAAGGGCGATAAAGTAATCGTTTTCCATTACAAAGCGAAGGTCCGCCACCGCAATAAGACCGGGCATAGACAGATATATACCAAACTGGAAATAGACAAGATAGTCGAGGCCGGAAGCGGGACGGAAGAAGCAACGAAGAAAGTTCGGCTACGCAAGAAAGAGGTGACGGAAAGTGGCACATAAGAAAGGGGCGGGACGCTCTCGTAACGGGCGCGACTCCCAGGCAAAACGTCTCGGTCCAAAGGCATTCGCCGGTGAAACAGTCAATGCCGGTACGATATTGGTCCGCCAGTGCGGCACGCATATTCATCCGGGAAACAACGTGGGTACCGGCAAGGACTACACTTTGTTTTCCAAGATCGATGGCGTGGTGAAATTCGAGCCGGCGGCAAAGAATAAACGCAAAGTGAGTGTTTACGTAAGCTAAAAATGAAGGAAAAGATTCATCCTCAATTTTATTCTGACGCCAAGGTTATCTGTGCCTGCGGCAATACCTTTACCACCGGTTCCACCAAAAAGGTCCTCAAAGTAGAAATGTGCAGCAAGTGCCACCCCTTCTTCACCGGCGAAAAGAAGATGCTCGATACCGCCGGACGCGTTGAGCGGTTCAAGAGGCGCTACAAGGCCAAAGAGACCAAGGAATAAACCGTCAATTCCAGGAGAAAAGGTAATTCACAAAAAGGAGTGGGTAACCATACCGCTCCTTTTTTGTTGAGCAGCATATGAAGAAGTTTTATTACGGCGGTCAGGCGGTTGTCGAAGGGGTGATGATGCGGGGACGCAAAACTATGGTCACCGCGGTGCGTCGTCCCGACGGATCCCTGGCCGCTGAAACCCAGCCGCTCCCGCCGCTTTATTCCGGCTGGCTCAGACAGACCCCTCTGATCCGCGGCATTATCGTCCTCATCGAATCTATGACACTGGGCATCAAAGCCTTGATGTATTCGACCAACGTTTCCTTGGAAGAGGAAGGGGAGAAGGTGTCGGGAGGGATGGCGGGAATAATGATGGCTTTTTCGCTAGCGCTGGCTGTCGGTCTATTTTCCATCTTGCCGCTGTTCCTGACCAGACTTTTCCAATTCGAGTCGTCTATCGTCTTCAACCTGGTGGAAGGTGTTATCCGGGTGACGATTTTCCTCGTTTACCTCAGGGTGATGTCGCTCGTGCCGGATATCAAGCGGGTATTCGCCTATCACGGAGCCGAGCACAAAACAGTTAATGCCTACGAAGCTGGGGCTTCTCTAGATATCGACTCGGTAAAGAAATATAGCACGGCGCACACGCGGTGCGGTACCAGCTTTCTCTTTATCGTAATGATAGTGTCGATAATAGTTTTCAGCCTCACGGGACTGCACGGAATATGGTTAATGGTGCTTTCACGCATCGTGCTGATACCGTTGATCGCCTCGCTGAGCTACGAGTTTATTTACTTCGGCGCCCGGCACAGTCACAATCCGGTGATAAAGGCTTTATTGACCCCGGGACTCTGGCTGCAGTCGTTCACAACGAGGGAACCGGACGACGCGCAGATCGAGGTCGGGATCCTCGCAATGCAAAAGGTCATCGAAACCGAAAAAGAAGAGGAAAATCTTCCGGCTGAACCGTTGCCCGCGGCGTAATCCCAATATAAAAGATTAAAGATTCAAGATAAAATAGCCCAAATACCCCGCCGAGTACACCAAAGCCAAACCATCCCATCATTGTCATTCCCGCGAAGGCGGGAATCCAGGATACGTTAGGTCTTCGGTTTCCTGGATTCCGTATCTTCATATATCCCATACCTGCGAAAGCAGGTATCCAGAACACGTTAATCTATTTCACGGGTTTACACTGGATTCCGTGCCTGCACGCAGAAGTGCGTTACGGCACGCAGGCGTGTCAAGTACGGAATGGCAATTTGTTTTTGGTTTTTCTACGCGTTCTCTTGTTTCAGTTCCCGAAAGAAACAGGACTGATTGCCGGTGTGGCAGGTCGGCCCCATAGGGTGTGTTTTCACTAGAACGGCATCGCCATCGCAGTCTACCGCCACCGAAACCTTTTTCAAGTAATTCCCTGAGGTCGCCCCTTTGTGCCAGAGCTCCTGCCGGCTGCGGCTGTAAAACCAGACATCTTCGCCGGACAGCGTCAGCTTCAGGGCTTCTTCGTTCATGTAACCGAGCATCAGAACATCACCGGTATCGGCGTCCTGGATAACGGCCGCCACCAGGCCTTTAGCATCGAATTTAACGTCTTTAAACATATTTAATTGAATCTCCCTTAATCCTCTCTACGAAAGAGGGCATTTTACTAAGCCCCCCCACCCGGATCTTCCCTTCGTTCAGAATGACAATTAAATACGGATCCTTCGACTAGTTCTGGATGACAGATACGAGCAGTAGCCACCATATGTCATTGCGAGTTTCGAATTCGATTCGAACCGAAGTGCCGATTCACCAAGTTCATGCGGCATCCCGTATGAATGAAACGAATCGGGACAATCTATATAATACCTCTTTACGTGGCTCTCGATGCATCCAAAGCATCTTGCAGCCTGATATCTCCTGTATACAGCGCCTTGCCGATTATGACACCCTCAGCGCCCAATTGCTTGAGCATAGTGATATGAGTGAGAGAAGCCACGCCCCCGGAGGCGATCACCGGCACATTAACCGCCTTGATCATTTCCGCGAAGGCGGAAAAGTTGGGCTCGGTCAAAGTACCGTCGCGCATAATATCGGTATAGACGAATCGTTTTACCCCCATTTGCACCATCAGCTTAGCGAAATCGATCGCCGATATCCTCGTGTCCAATTGCCAGCCGTGAGTCGATACCAGACCGTCGCGCGTGTCGATACTAACAATTACCGATTCGCTGAAGATGCGGCAGACCTGCTCGACGACCTGCGGCTGCTCGACCGCGACCGTACCAAAGATCACGCGCTCTACGCCCATCTTCAACAGTTCTTTCACGGTTTCCATGGAACGGATACCCCCGCCAACCTGAACGGGTATGTGCAGAGCAGTAACGATCTGCCGAATGATATCGATGTTCACCAATTCGCCTGTAGATGCGGCGTCAAGGTCGACCACGTGCAGCCGGGTAGCGCCCAGCGCCTGCCAGCGCATCGCCCTGTCCAGCGGGTCGTCGGAGAATACCGTTTCCCTGGCATAATCGCCCTGGTAAAGTCGGACGCAGTGTCCGCCCTTCAAATCGATGGCCGGAATGATTTCGATTTTAGTTTACCTCACTCTTTTAAGTAATCTTTAACAAAAACGGGTATTGCGAAAGCGATTATTATAACCAGTCTCTCTCCCCTTGCGGGAGAGATATAAGTGAGGGGTTATTAATATTGTTTTCACCCTCACCTTAGTCCTCTCCCGTCAAGGGAGAGGAAACTTAATTGGTTAAGTCAGATGCATGTTGTGGCGCACTTCCCGGAGCGTTTCGCGGGCGATGACGCGAGCGCGTTCCGCTCCATCCGCCAATACTTCCTTCACGTAATCGGGGTTGGTAGCGATGGCCGCCCGTTTCTCGCGAAAAGGGGATAACAAGGCATTAATACGCTCCGCCAGGAGACGCTTGCATTCAACGCAGCCAATCTGTGCTCCACGGCACCTCTCGGCGATGCTGTCGGTTTCACCCGGGCTGAAATAGCGGTGCAGGCGGTAAACATTGCAGACATCGGGATGCCCGGGGTCTTTCCGGAATTGACGCGCCGGGTCGGTCACCGCCGTCATTACCCGTTTTGTCGTCTCCTCAGCCGAGAAGGAAATCGGAATATCGTTATCCAGCGACTTACTCATTTTATTTTTCCCGTCAAGGCCGACGATCAACGGAAAATCAGTCAGCTTGGCTTTCGGCTCCGGGAAAGTCGGAGCGTAGAGCGTATTGAAACGCCGCACGATTTCGCGGGCCAGCTCCAAATGAGGAACTTGGTCTTCTCCAACGGGCACTACTTCTGCCTTGTAAAGAATAATGTCTGACGTCATTAACACAGGATAGCCGACGAGCCCGTAGTTGACGTTTTCAGGCTGCTGCTTTACCTTCTCTTTAAAAGTCGGCACGCGCAGCAGCCAACTCAGCGGCGTTATCATGCCCAGATAGGTGGAAAGTTCCATCACCTCGGGGACATGAGACTGGACGAAGACAATGCTCTTTTTGGGGTCTATGCCTGCGGCCAGCCAGTCGAGGGCCAGTTCGTAGGTATACTCCGGCAGCTTGCGGGTGTCGTCCAGCGTAGTCAGGGCATGGACATCGACAATTGAGTAGACGCACTCGTATTCCGCCTGCAGTTTGACATAATTCTGGATAGCTCCGAGGTAATTGCCGATATGCTGCCGGCCGGTGGGACGTGCTCCGGAAAATACGCGTGTCATTTATTAAGCTCCATAACGGGGAAGTTTATCATATTGCACATCCTAGCCTCAAGATAAAACATGAGGATTTGTCGAGATTGCTTCGGTTCGAATAGATTTCGAATCTCGCAATGACAGGGGGCAACAAAAGATGATTTATGATTCAGGATTTATGATTTAAGACAAAGTACGTTGCTAGTGTAGTGTGTTACAAAAGGGTTTACAGATGAGGATAACAAGTGACAACTCAAAATCCCACTTAGTCCCCCTTTTCCAAAGGGGGAGAGTCCTTCCTCCTCTTTCGAGGGAAGCAGACA
>JAUSGV010000062.1 GCA_030648675.1 Dehalococcoidales bacterium | reverse complement strand
GCCCACTAGAAGATGAGGCTTGTTCCTGACCCCGAATAGTATATACCCTCCTGACCGGTTACTGAAGGCAGCGAGGGTGCGTCCATAATCAGGGAAGTTATTTGTGTGGAAGTTTTCTTTAACCTCCAACGTTGTGCTTTCACGTCGGTTCAGGATATCTGGACGATCAGTAGTGGTCTGGAAAATCTCATTTAATGTCTCTGGTACGAATGGATTTCCAATCACAGAAATCTACTCCTCATCCCCGTCATCAGAGTCAGCTCCCATACGGTACTTGACGTCATAGTTGATGATGAAGTCTAACTCTTCAGCAGTAAAACCATAGTGTTTTGCGAGAACGCTATCGATTTTATCGATGATCAATTTAGAAAGGCGAGGATAGAATTCTTCATATTCCACTTTACCGGTTGCCTGATAGTAGGCAGTTTTGCGCTGTGAATTAGTTTGAAGGTCGTCCATGAGTTGCCCGCAAACACTTGTTAACTCAGTAGTAAATTTGGAGTGTGGGGTTTCGAATGGAAATGATCCTATAACATGCTTAGTAAAATTGTGCCCGTCACTGTAGTTTACGTAAAACCAATAAAACAAGCTCGAATTCATAAGGGCTGTGACCGCATCACGATTTATTTCTCTCGAACAAAAGATATATTTATCACCTGTCGAGGCTTTTACCTTTTGTCCCTTAAAGAATGATTTGTGATTTAGGATTTTCCCCCAATACCCAAAACCGTAACCATAATAAACGTAATTGTCGTTTTCGTCTTCTTGCAGATAATCAGCCAACACATGTTTGGCAGACCACAATTTTTTTACAATATCATTTTCAATAGCTACGGAAACTTTCAGGACACTGCTACCATGCCGAGGTTGGCTATTCAGTTGGTATGCAATACTTTCAAAAAGAATTGGCCTGGCCTCCGTCGCAAATTTGATATATCGTGTCGTAGCGATACTAGGCGAATTAGTTCCTTTCCTCCCAACCGTAATGGCTACCCTAATGTGTTCCAGACCATCAAACAATTTCCCGGGACGATCATCAAAAAATGATAAGTGCGCAATATCCATCAAACCAAAAAACATATCTTGGAACGGTTTCATTCGTGGGGTACAGAATGCCGAGAGTTGTATGATCATTCCTGTTCGGGATGCTTGATGTTCGATATCTAAAGATCGCTCGATGATGTATGCATACAGGTTGCCTGCTTCAAGGCATTTAATATTCTTTACAGTATAAATACCCCTTACCTTCGAGTACTCAATGTATGGCGGATTCCCGATAATTACATCGAACCCGCCATTCCTCATTATCCGGTAAAACTCCACAAACCAATGGAACGGCTGGTGGCTGGTGCGCCACCGGGCTAACTCAGCCGGTTTTCTCAAATCCACGCCGTACTCGGTCGCCAGGTATCGGTCAAGTTCGGTTCTCAGATCGGCCAATCTTGCCTGCAAATCGCCCTTGGCATCGGAATAATGGCTCGCCTGCATGCCGTATTCCGTCTGCTGTTCGCGGAACCGACTGAAAGCCCTGTCAGCCAGTTCGGCATTTTCATCAATACTCTTAAGGGCAGCTTCATCGTCGGTGGATAACATACGATACCGACCGTCGGGTGTTATGGTCATGGAACGTTTTAACGCATCCAGAGAGGTAAAGCCCACGAGTGTATTCCCAGCGCGGATATTGAAATCGATATCCGGCAGCGGCTCCACATCCTCGACGCGCTCAACCTGAGCAACGAGCTTGAGGAATAACCTTAGCTTGCAGATTTCGACGGCCTCCGCCATGATGTCCACGCCGTAAAGATTTTTCAAAACGATGGACTTGAGGACGAAATACTTGCGGCTGGGGTGCTTGGCGCGGTCGTTAGCCTGTTCTAAAACCTTGCGGAAGTCAGAGTACTTCTCCGGATGATGCTTTTCGACGGAGCGGTCCAGCTCGCTTACGAATACCTCCATGCGGTCAAGGCAGGCCTCGTAGAGCGGCTCAAGGATATTCAACGCGGCAAAAAGGAAAGCCCCGGAACCACAGGTGGGGTCGAGCACGGAGATCTCTTCGATACCCTGATAAAAAGCGCGCAATAACTCGGGTCCTTCGGATGTTTCGATGACGTCCTGGGCGAACTGGCGCAGGTCGAGGTTGTAGGTGATGAAATCGTTGATGGAGTGAACTTCCCCGGCAGATAGCTTGGCGCGCACCTCCAGACAACGGGTGCGGCGCGCCATATGCTCGCGCCAGGTCTCGGTGGGCAGAGCGTACTCATCGTCCGCAGGGCGGTTCCATCCGCCCCTCTTCGACACGTCGGCGAAACCGGCGGCGATTTCCGCAGGAAGGGGAATATCCACGCCTTTTTTTATAGCGTCAAATAAATAGCGGTCGGGGGCTTCGCGCGTCAGACGCCACAAGGCGGCATGAGGCTGAAAAGCAACGGCGCACTTCTTCTCCGCCGAATCGAAAAGAAACGGCACAACCGTGCTTTTGCTGATGTACTCAGTGATGTCCTCCTTGGTGTAATAAGCCCCCATTTGCTTCTGGTTGATGTACTTCTCAAATATGTAGCCAAGCACATCAGGATTAATCTCTTTATCGTCCCGGTTAGGCCGTTCGTCCAGGTGCCACTGGTATTCGTCAAAGAAATCAAAGAGCTTTTCGAAGGCCTCATCCGGAATATGGGTATCGGGATTATCCCGTTCCAGTTGGTGCGTGTCGAAGAGACCGCCATTCAGGTAAGGGACTTTCCCCAGCAAAGTGTCGAGCTCCGCCGTGCGGTCTTCCTTACGCCTGGCCAAGCCCTCGTGAAACAACCTCAAGAGGAACTGGCGGTAGAAAGTATGGAATTTACCTTTGCCCTGTGATGTGCGGACCTTCTCTAACCGGTGCCGTAGGTAGTGAATATCGCCATCGAGGAATCCCTTTTTCTGAATGAAGTAAATGAACATGAGACGGTTCAACATAAGCGAGGCATACCACTCGCGGTCGGCCACAGCGGTGATACCTTCGATGAAAGAGAGGAAAGCCTTATGTTCCTTTTCAAAGTGTTCAAAGAAACGCTTGGTCACACGGTCGACATCGAATGCCTGACGAGCCTTGCCGGTGACATCAACAATAGTAAGATTTTCTTCTTCTTCGAGGCCGATCACGAGGTTATGAAGCTTTTGTATCAGTGAGTCGCCAGGCTGGTTACAGACATAGGTATGCTCACGCCGTGCAGTGGGCTTTCCTTTCTCGCGCCGGACCCACTGCCATGTTTGTATTGTCCTCTCCTTGTTGACGAAAACAACAATATGCTCGTGGGCGCTCTTGGCCACTTGACGTTCTATTTTGCCTCGGGTGGGATAGTCCGGCATCTGTCCTTTGGGACCGGGTTGACATTCATAAGCCACCATGCCGTGCTTCTCGGCAATGGCGTTGAGAGTGTAATTGTCCCCTTCGCTTTCCACAATGAGCGGAGCGGTGCGGTGGTGGTTCCAACCAAGTTCTTCAATGAAAAGTGCCGGTAGGTTACAAGTCCTTATCTTCTCACGGATGAGTGCAGTGGTATCTGGCATTATTTACCCTCTGATGGTGAAAACAATCCCATGGAGCAGATGATGCGTGGCTCAGCTTCTGGCTCCTCTTCGTTGACCACGCACAAACGGTCTTCGGCCCGCAAAGCACAGACCAGCTCCGCCAGTGTTTCATCGGAGATACCGGACTTCAGTTGCCGGTTCAGTGTGTCAACGGCGGACTGCCGTAACGGGTAGCGGTAAATCTCATCAATGGCTTTGCTTATCTCCTCACGGTCAAATAACGTGCCCTTGATCTCAATGGCATATCGCTTTAGGCGCTCGTAAGTGCGAAACCGAGCCCCGGACGGACGCCCAAGCTGCCCCCCTACCAATTTTTCTTCTGCTGTTATCTGTTTTACCGCCGTCTGAACGAGACCATGGTGAAGTTCATGGCGTGGGATGGCTGGAGTCTCCGGCTCACATCGGGCAACATCCAGTATGCGCAGTTGCGACTGTGTCACACTCTTGCCTTCTTTATCTACCCATGCCAGTGAATCATTACCCTCGCCAGTGCGTGCATAAACCAGAACACCCTGTGGCTGATTTGCCGTACCTAGGTGTTCCCGAGTCGAGTAAACGACATCGGGCAAATCGGAAATAGTTTTATTTAATGATGGGTCGGCGTCTGTGGCATTCTTCCATATCTGATATGCATAAGAAGCCAGGTCTACCTCGCTATCCGCTTCGCCGTCGAGTATACCGGCCTTTTCATTATAAAGATCAAATATCGGCTGACCTTTGGCATCATCTTCGAAGAATTCCTCGTCAGTACCGACCACTTCTGCGTTTTCCTTCAATCTCTGTTGCACACGGCTGCGAAGCCGAATAATGCGCTCCACACCGTCAGCGGGCAAGAACGAGTAGCAGATTATCTTCTCTGCCTTCTGCCCGATTCTATCGACACGGCCAGCTCGTTGCACCAAGCGAATGATGGCCCAAGGCAGGTCATAATTAACCACGACATGAGCATCTTGCAAGTTCTGACCTTCACTAAGCACGTCTGTAGCTATGAGAACTCGGATTACCTTATCTGGTGAAACAACGGCTGTCTTTTCATTACTCTCCGGGCTGAATCGCCATGCGTCAATGGTGGGATCATCCGAATCTCCAGTGACTCCCACAATGGCCTTCACCCCCATCTTCTCAAGCTGCTCAGATAGATAATTTACCGTATCCGCGAATTGACTGAAAACAAGGACTTTTTCATCGGGGTGCTGCTTATTGATCAGCTTGAAGAGAGCGTCTAGTTTGGCATCTTTCTTCGTATCCCATCTGCCGCACAGATTGAGGATTTCGATTAGCGATTTCGCATCTGAATCAAGATGAAGAGCAAGCTCTTTTTTGAAGAGGGCGGGACGCAACCACTTGAAGTGGTTCTTGCCGGGACCGGCATAATATTGGTAGGTCCTTTCTGCCTGCACCCTGAATTCCTGCTCAGTGGAAATATGGTTAAGTTTGGCCTCCGGATCTGTCGTGCCCTTACCACCATCATCCTCAAACATGTTCGCCGTAGCCGGATCCGCATCCTCATCGGATATTCGGGTGTCAAGCATTTCGGCTGCCTGTGTACCCAAAGGAACATTTAAATCGTTCTCAATAGCATGAAGGACCACATAATTACGCAGAATATGCCGACGGATGGACAGAATGAAAGCAGTGCCACCGCTTTCGAGGCGCTTGAACAAGTTAACTCGACAGAAGCCCATTAGCCGTTTGCCACCGCGGGAAAGGTCTTCCAATATCTTATTCTCCGAATCCGTAGGAGGCAGTTTGGGGTGGGCTTGAGTGTAGGCGGCAAGGCCGTAGCGCGGCAAATTGAGAGCATTTACTGCATCTACCACCTTGTCCTGGTAGAGACGCGCATACTGGTCGTCCGGGGAATTGTCCTGTATTTTGAACTTTGCCGTCTTTGGGACGCGGATGGGGAAGTAAGACCTAGTGCCATCCTCGTAAATAAGATACTTTCTGCCAGTTACCGGGTCTTTTACAGCATAATTATCTTGAATGAAACTCCTGGTGCGCCGTACGAGATAAAGTCTCATCAGATCCCGCCAGTCATCAGCAAAGTCGCTATGCTCAAAGGCCGCGAGAGACCGAAGGGGACATTGATGTTTCATGAACTCTGTCTCAGTTATTGCCTTTATTGCCATTTCCGGGCGTATGCCGATATCTTTATCTTCCGGAACAAACAGACGTAGTTGTGCCGAAAGATCGAGATACGTCTTGTTGTATGGCGTTGCCGAAAGGAGGACACACTTGCTCTCATTCTCCTGAACGTATTCCATGATAGCCCGATAACGTCTGCCTTCTTGGTTACGCAGGTTATGGCTCTCGTCAATAATGACAACCCGGTATCGTTTGAGATTAGGAAGTTCCTGAATTACCTGGCTCAATGAAAGCACCTTTCCAATAAGACGATACCTTTCGACGTAGTCTTGCCACATTTTCACAAGATTTTTGGGGCAAATAATCAGTGTCTCTAAGGATTGGTCGTCTTGGAAGATTCGGGCAAGCGCGGTAGCTACCAGAGTCTTACCCAACCCGACTACGTCTCCAATAAGCACGCCACCACGTTTGTTCAGATGATGAGCGGCAATCTTTACCGCGGCAGTCTGAAATTCAAACAACTTGTTGCCGAAGTCAGCTGGAATGTGAAATTCAGACAATCCGGCACGCGCTTCCTGAGAGAGATGGTAAGCCATCTTCAGGTAGACGTGATACGGTGGTGGCTGTTTTTCCCTGGCCCAACTTTTGTCGATAATGTCAGCCAATTCCGCTGAAATGTCGAGACACCATTTATCATTCCATCGGTCATTAAACCATTTGGAGAGCTTGATACACGCGTCCTGGTCAAGAACGTCAACATTTAATTCACCTTGAGCTGACAGACCGGCGAACGTCAGGTTACTGCTGCCCACAAAACCAACGCAGGGGTTGTTCGGGTCAGTCCGGTGGAGAAGGTATAGCTTGGCGTG
>JAUSGV010000055.1 GCA_030648675.1 Dehalococcoidales bacterium | reverse complement strand
AGTGAAAAATCGAACATCTGATGGTGCATCAAACCTTCCAGCGATTCATTGCCGCCGTCGATTAAATAGTTGGCATTCAAAAAACCGTGAAAACGGCGATGATTTTTTTCCAACGCGACTCCAAATCCAAGTCCCGTGTTTCCGCTCCCCATTCCCTTGTCGGGATCGCCGGTCGGAAATTTGATTGCAAAGCGCCAGGCAAGCGCCGGCCAGAACGGAAACGTTCAGCCAGAAATGAAAGCGGCCGGTGCGCACTTGGGCGGGTTCCTCATTATTGTTGTGCACTATCATTTTCGCAGGCGAGACGCCTGTGATACCTACCTCCTGCGAGACGCCTGTGATACCTATCTCCCGTCAAACGCTGTGATACCTACCCCCTTGCATACGACTATGCCAGACCATTATTGGTGGCTCAGAGCCTGCCCCGTACCTGATACGGGGCATCTTGCCTGAGTTCAACTTGAACTGGCATGGATTCGCCTTTCCATTGCTTTTTTAACCGTTAACCCCAAGATGAGTAATGCGGCTACTCCGCCGACAGCCCAAAGCCCTATTTTTGCGGATAACGATAGGTTTTGCCCCAGCCAGGAATAGACGATGGTCGCGGGTAGTTGTCCGATTCCGGTAGCGACGAAAAAGCCCCAAAATTTGATGGGAGTCAATCCCGCCGCGTAGCTCACCGCGTCGAAAGAGACAACCGGGATCAACCGGGCAATCAGGACGGAGTTTGTTCCATAGCGTTCAAAAAATTTGTCGACGAAATTCAACGCTTTTTTGCTAACGAATTTTTCCGCCGCGGGCCGGCCGAATCCGCGGGCTATATAGAAACAAAGTGCCGCGCCGGCCATGGCGCTGCTCCAGGACAAAAGCGTACCCCATAAAGTCCCGAAAAGCCACCCGTTGGTGACGGTAACGATAAAAGCCGGCAAAGGGGCGACAACCGATTGCAATATCATGATCGCGGCTGAAATAACCGGAGCCCAGGCACCCCAGGCGAGCAAGTAGTCTTTAAGGCCGGCCATGTCCCCATGCGACAGCACCGTTATCACAAATTGGGCATGCATGCGGAACCTGTCGGATGTGAAGTATAAGATCGCCAGGAGCCCCGCTACCGCCACGAGAATGACCAAGTTGCGCAGGAGGGAGCGCTTTATCGACTTCGGTTTTTCATCCTTCAGCTTATCGTTTACCACCGCGTCTCCTTTTGTCATCCGGCGCATCCATAGCCAGTACGCAGGAACAATGGTAAGTGCCCACGTCGAAAGCGGCGTCCAATACACGGTTTCCGTCGGCGGCACACCGGGGCAGCTTGGTTTCCATTTGCCGGTACAAGGTTGGTTTGTTTTCTATTTTTTCTTGCGGTTGCGGCATGGCTGTCTGCCACAGCAACTCGGTGATTTGTGACTTATACGCCTCACAATAAGGGTCGGGCGCCATGATGCAGCCTTCACCTGTAGTCATCTCGTAGTTGAAATACGACTGGGCGAAGCAGCCGCCGCCGCAGAAATATTTTAGATGACATGAACTACATCCGATGCGTTTCTGTACCGAGTTCTCGCGTATCCATTTTGTCGTCTCGGATTTCAGCCAGATATCGCCCAGGCTTTTTTCCTTGATAGACCCGCAGTCGAAACCGGCAGCACCGCAAAGAGACGCGCAGGGATACACATGCCCATCGGTATTTACATTCAGCACCCCGTAACAGGAATTGCACAGGTCGTTCTTCCGGCCCCGTTTGCCCCTTATCCTGGCCGCCAGCGATACCATATTATCGACGATGATGTTGGTCCCCTCGGTCGCATCTCTGAGTCTTGCCATCACCCGGGCTACTTCGCTTCCGGGGAGCAGCAATTCGTCAGCATTTTGACGCATCCTGCCTCTGGCGTGAAGCCAAAGTATATGGTGGTCTCTGATCCCGAGACCGGCCAGAAATCGCGTAGTTTCGGCTGCCCGTATGTAATTTAATCGTGTTAAAGTAGTCGTCACCACCGGTGTTATTCCTGCTTCCATTAACGCACGAATACCGCGTACCGCCCGGTCGTAATTGCCTTTGCCGCGAATCGCGTCGTTGGTGCTTGCATCCGGTCCCTCCAGGCTAATCTGGAGCATCAGGCGATCGTTTGCTGCCGATTTTATTCGGGCTGCCGTTTCCCCTTTAATCAGTACCCCGCTGGTCAAAACGACGAGTGGCACTTTGGCGGTGACATATTTAATAAGCGGTAAAATATCTTTTCGCAGGAAGGGGTCGCCGCCGGTGAAATAAATGCGCTTCGCCCCGAGTTCGATTGCCTCATCGACTAAATCCTTCAATTCGGCGGTCGTCATCGGACCTGCCTTTTCTTTTCCCCCATCCACCAGGCAGTGTTTACATGACAAAGGACAGGAGTTATTAGTATTGATCCAGAGCTCTTCGAGTTTGGCTGGAGCGATGGCATATTTGCGGCCGCGGTATGCCGGGCTTATATCAGGTGTAGTCGAGATGAACCCTGCTTCGGCCGCTTGTTCGGCAAACGCCGCGACATCATCCGCTGGAGAATTGCCGCTCACGCTGCTGGCAATTTCATCCAGCGTGTGTCGCCCATCGCAACCACGGATCACGGCGGAGCCGAAAGAATTCACACTGGCCCAGTTTGGCGACGCGGGATCTATCAGCAGATAAACGCCGTTGCGCGTGTGCTGGACCAATTGCGGAGAATACAGTATATCGTCGGGCCTGATATTCATATTGCTTCAGTTTTCTTTAAACACCATGACGGCGAAAGCCGCAAGGACCCGCATATCATCGGGGCCGGTATTCCGGTCCTAATGCAACCTGTTGAAGCGGCTCCTCAAACTGTCCACTGCCTGCCGGCTTAAAGAAGCGAATTTGTTCATCTTTGACGGAAGTTCCAGGAAAGTTTTGCAAGGCAGCGTTACCAGGAGTTCTTCCGGTTCGAAATTGCCGTCCGTCCTGGCTCCGATACATAATAACGTCATCGTCGGCAGCTTGGTGTTATAAACCGCGGCCAGGCCCTCACCGCATACCGTGCGGTTTTTGCGGAACGACAACTTTATCTCCGGCAGCAAGTTAGAGAGAGTCATCGCCTGTGCCGCATTGAGCACCAGCATCACGACGTCGGCATCGACAGCCGGACCGATTCTGATGGCGGTAACTTTTTCTTTTACTCTGGGTTCGATATTGGCGAACCTCGGCTCTTTGAATCCGATAACTATTTCTGCCTTGTTACAGTCGAGGTCTTCCAGGGCGATGAGAAAATTCTTGCCGCGGCTGGCTTCGTGGACGTAGCGGCAAAATGGTCCGCGGTTGTCGGTTTTATCATAAGGGATGCTTTCGGCTTGTTCGCCATCGATGACCAGTTTGATGCCGACAGGCAGGGTGTCCATTCCCAGATATTGCTGTAATTTGCGGCTGGTTGAATCCAGTTCGTTAATCATTTTCATTTTAGGACCGTCAATTTGGAGGCAAGTCCCGGAAACGGGACCTGCCTCCAGAAATGCTTATGGTTGGGTCGGTAGCGACGTGTCGGCAAACCATTCGGTCGTCGAACCATCGTAGTTGGATACGTTGTAGCCCATCAAACTGAAGATGAAATACGCTTGAGATGACCGGTAGCCGACATAACAATTGGCAATCACCGTTTTGCCGGGTGCTATCCCTTTTGAATTGAGGAACGTGGTCATATCGCCGAACGATTTAACGGTACCATCGGCGTTCAGGTAATCGGCCATCAGGATATTAATGGAGTTCGGAATCCTTTTAACGATAAAATCGGCGGCATTTCGCGAATCTACCCGGATGACGTTCGTGTTGTTGAGGCTGGCTAATTCATTCGCTTTCGTCGCGATGACGCTGGCGTTAACTGTTGGGGTGAATGTTGTCGCGGTCCTGATCGAATTCCACAAAACGGCGTAATTGCCTTCCTTGTTCCACTGGGTATAGCCGCCGTCGAGCACATGGACGTCTTTGTGGCCCAAATTCTCCAGAGCCCAGAAAACGCGACCGGCGTTCGCATCGACTCCGGAACTGTAAACGATTATCCGGTTCGTGTCCGAAACCCCGGCCTTACCGAAGATATCGGCCAACTCAGAGGAGCTTTTGAGAAGGCTGGTATCACCGGCGGCGTTTGCCATATCGAACAATGCCGGGCCGAGATTAACGGCCCCGGTGATGTGCCCGGCGGCATAGGTGGATGCCGGCCTGGTGTCGATTATTACCAGGTTCTGATCGGGAAGATGTGCCGCTAACCACTTCGTATCGACCAGCAGGTTGCTGTTAGGGTAACTGCCCAGAGTATTTTGTATCGGGGGAACCGTTACCGGCGTGACTACCGGCGGCGTCATCGGCCCAACCACCGGTTGGGTCTGGGGAGTATTCTGCGGTGTTACAGTTATTGTCTGCTGACCGGTAGGATTATTGGATGTCGCCTGTATTGACGGCGATACGTTAACCGTTGGTTGAGAGATGGGAGGAGTTGTACACGCCATCGTGGAAACGGCGAGAACTGACGCCAACAAACTTGAAAATGCTAGCGATCTTTTGGTCAGAAATTTCATTATATAACCCTCCTCTTTCTACAAGAATTTCGGAAATAGGAAGCGTACAGCTTCAATAATCCATTTAATCTCATCGGGACCCCCGGGCCGCGGAATGCCGGACAAAAAGAAATCGGGTTGGGAATCTAATTCCGCAGCCCGATATAAGCACAATGACCGAAAGCAGTGTTATTAGAAGGCGTGCCGGCCTGAAGAGTCTCCATAGGAGTCTTCCGCCGGGCAAATTCCGAATGCAGCAACACGCATTTTTTCATAGCGTTCGCAGACAATGCCGATCGACCGGATATTAGAGGGCGACGCCCCCTTAATCTCCGGCGATCAGAAACGCTGCATTCCTCTTGTATTTCCCGAAGTAACCACGATATTTGAGTATAGTTTAATCGCTGAATAGTGTCAAATTAGGGGCTGGAAATCAGCTTCGTAAGAATTTATCTATGTCGGCAGCGGCCCTTTTACCTGCGCCCATGGCGCTGATCACCGTGGCAGCCCCGGTGAGGACGTCGCCTCCCGCCCAGACCTTTGGCTTCCCGGTCTTTCCGGTTGCCGGGTCGGCAACTACCGTTCCGTGGCCGGTGGTCTCAAGTCCCGCTGAGGTTTGAGCAATCATGGGATTGGGCGTCGTTCCAAGGGCGACTATTGCCGAGTCGATTTCTATCTTGAACTCGCTTCCCGGTTTGACGATCGGGCTGCGGCGGCCGGTATTATCGGGTTCTCCCAACTGCATCTCGTAGCATTCCATCGCTACCAGAGTTCCGCGCTCGTTACCGATAAACTGCTTGGGATTCGTTAAAAACTTGAATTCGATACCTTCTTCTTCGGCGTTTTCAAGCTCTTCTCGGCGTGCAGGCATCTCCGTCCTCGAGCGGCGGTAGATGACGTATACCTTCTCGGTTCCCAGGCGCAGGGCACATCGTGCCGAATCCATGGCGACGTTGCCGCCGCCGATCACGGCCGCAGTCTTCCCTATCTTAACTGGAGTATCATACTCCGGGAAGCAATAAGCCTTCATGAGGTTGACCCGGGTCAAAAATTCATTGGCCGAATAGACGCCGTTGAGGTTTTCGCCCGGGACGTTCAAGAACATAGGCAGGCCGGCGCCGGTACCGAGAAAAACGGCATCAAAGCCGTTGTTCAATAACTCGTCGACGGTAACCAGTTTACCTACGACTGAATCCAGCTCTATCTTTACTCCCAGAGAGGCGACATAGTTAACCTCGTTCTGAACGATTTCCTTGGGCAAGCGGAACTCGGGGATGCCGTACATCAGAACGCCGCCGGCGGTATGGAGGGACTCGAATATGGTAACGCTGTGGCCGAGCTTCGCAAGGTCGGCGGCGGCGGTCAAGCCGGCTGGTCCCGAGCCGACGATGGCTATCTTTTTCCCAGTCGGGGGTGGCGGTGTAAGGGCAGGGGCTTCAGCCTGCTCGCGTTCCCAGTCCGCTACGAACCGTTCGAGACGGCCGATAGCGACCGGCGCTCCGCGCTTGGCCAGCACGCATACCTGCTCGCACTGGGTCTCCTGGGGGCAGACACGTCCGCAAATCCCCGGCAAAGCGTTCTTGCGTTTTAAAGCCTTTACCGCCTCGGGCATGTTGCCTTCCTGAAGGCTCTTGATAAAGTCGCGGATGTCAACGTTGACCGGACATCCCAAAGTACACAGCGACTTAGGGCAGTTGATACACCGGCTGGCTTCGGCTTTAGCTTTCTCGGGGCTGTAGCCGAGGGCTACTTCCCGAAAATTCTTGCCCCGCGTTTTAGCATCCTGCCGGGGCATCTCTTCGCGATTAAGATTAAGCTGTCTTGGCATAGATTATCTCTCCATTATTTGACGGAAGCGGCGTGCTTTGTCAGCCATTGGTCGAAGGAACACTTTTCTTCTTCGACATACATGCGTTGGCGGGCGGCCAGTAAATCCCAATCTACAGCATGGCCGTCGAATTCCGGTCCATCGACGCAGGCGAACCTGGTGATGCCGCCGACCGAAACGCGGCACGCTCCGCACATTCCGGTGCCGTCGACCATGATCGAATTCAAACTGACCACTGTCTTCACGCCGAAGGGCTGTGTCGTCCGTGAACAAAACTTCATCATTACTGCCGGCCCAATGGCAATCACACGGTCGATTTTGTTGCTGCCTTCGAGAAGCCCTTTCAGCGGTACGGTTACGACCCCCTTTAGGCCGCAAGAACCGTCGTCGGTGGTTAAGATCAATTCGTCGCTTACGCTTTGCAGCCTGTCCTGCCAGAAGAGAATATCCTGGCAGCGCGACCCGATAATCGATATTACCTTGTTGCCGGCTTTTCTCAGCGACCGTGCGATAGGAAATATCGGAGCTACACCGACGCCGCCGCCGACGCAGACAACGGTACCGAATTTCTCGATACGGGTAGGCTGGCCGAGCGGGCCGACAAAATTCAGCAGCGAATCGCCGGCCTTAAGGGTGGCCAGGCGGGAAGTGGTCGTGCCAACCTCCATGAAGACGATCGTGACGCTGCCCTCTTTCTCGTCCCAATCGGCGATAGTTAACGGGATGCGTTCACCCTTTTCGTCGATGCGGATAACGATGAATTGCCCGGCTTTCGCCTTGCGGGCGACTGCCGGAGCACCGATTTTGAAAAGGTGTATTTTGGTGGCTAAATCTTCTTTATAAAGAATCGGATACATATTCTCAATCACCGTTTATCTTACTTTTTCCCCTTGCTTTTCCGGTATCGTCGGGTTGATCTTTTCGATCTTGACCGCGCAGACCTTGTATTCTGGAGTCTTGGCTACCGGGTCGAGAGCGTTATTCGTCAGGATATTCGAACAATTTTCTGCAAAATGGAAGTTCATATATACTACGCCCTCTGACGATGCCGTTGTGATCTTTACGCGGGCATTTACGGTGCCGCGCCGGGTAGTCAGCTTGACCCAATCCTTGTCGGCAACTCTCAGCTTCCGTGCGTCTTCCGGGCTGATGTCCACCATGTCTTCGCCGTATATGCCTCTCAGGCCGGTGATCCTGCCGGACATCGTGCTAGTGTTGTACTGGAATAGAGTTCTTCCGGTAGTGAGCATGAACGGATATTCGGCATCGGGCAGTTCCGATGACGGGCGGTATTTGATCGCAGCGAGTTTACCTTTGCCGCGGCCGAAGGCGTTGGCATGAAGAACCGGCGTACCGGGATGACCGGGTTCCGGGCACGGCCATTGCAGGCTGCATTTCTCCAGGCAGTCGTAGGTAATGCCCGTGTAAGAGGGTGCCAGCCGGTTGACTTCGTCCATGATTTTCTCCGGGTTCTCATAATCGAAGCCTTTGCCGCCCATGCGTCGGGCCAGTTCACAGGTTATCCACCAATCTGGACGGGCGTTGCCGGCGGCATCGATTGCTTTGCGAACTCTCTGGACGCGCCGTTCCGTATTGGTGAACGTTCCGTCTTTTTCCGCGAATGAAGCACCCGGTAAAACGACGTCTGCTTCGCGCGTCGTCTCCGTCGGGAAGATGTCCTGTACGACGAGGAAATCAAGATTTTGCAGAGCTTCCACAGTATGGTTCGCGTTGGCTTCGCTTAACGGCAGGTTCTCGCCGATGATGTACATGGCCTTGATCTTGCCGTCGTGAGCCGCGTTTATCATTTCCGTTTCCGTAAGCCCCGCTTTGTCGCTCAGTTTGACGCCCCAGGCATCCTCGAATTTCTGCCTGATTTTGGGGTCGGTAATGCTCTGGTAGCCGACGAAAAGGTTAGGCAGCGCACCCATATCGCAGGCGCCCTGGACGTTGTTCTGTCCCCTGAGCGGATTAACGCCGGAGCAGGATTTGCCGATATTGCCGGTGACCATCGACAGATTGGCCAGCGCCATCACGTTATCCACGCCGTGGTTGTGTTCGGTAATGCCCAGAGTATAGAGGATCGAAGCCGGCGAATTCCTGGCATACATCCGGGCCGCCGCGACGATCTGGTCTTTGGGTACGCCGGTAATTTTTTCAACGGAATCGAGACCGTATTCAGCCAGCGATGCTTTGAAGGCATCGAAGTTCTCACAGCGCGATTCGATGAACGCCCGGTCTTCCAGCCCTTCGTCGAGAATTACTTTTGCCATACCCATCAAGAGCGGAACGTCCGTTCCCGGTTTCAAGCGCAGCCACATGGTGGCGATACGGTTCATCCTGATTTCGCGGGGGTTGATAACTATCAGTTTCGCCCCCCTTTTTACGGCTTTGATGATGTCCAGGGCGATCACGGGATGGGCTTCATTGGTGTTGGTCCCGACAGCCAGGATACAAGCCGCTCCGTCGATATCTTTGATCGGATTCGTCATTGCCCCGCTTCCGAAGCTTGCGGCCAGACCGGCCACAGTTGGGGCATGTCAAAGCCGGGCACAGTGGTCGACGTTGTTACTGCCGAGCACCGTCCTGGTAAATTTTTGGGTAACGTAGTTTTCTTCGTTCGTGCATCTGGCGGAAGCCAGTACGGCGACTTCTTCCTTCTTGAAACTCGCCAGCTTGCTGGCGATTAAATCCAGGGCTTCATCCCAACTCGCTTCCACGAATTGTCCGTCTTTCTTTATCAGAGGTTGTTTCAGACGGTCCGGATGGTGCACGAACTCCGCGATACCGAATCGTCCTTTAACACACGCCTGTCCGCGGTTAACGTCGTTATCCGCGTCAGGGACGCTCTCGATGATGCGGCCGTTCTTTACCGTCAGATTTAGCTGACATCCAACGCCGCAGTACGGGCAGGTAGTGAGTACCTTCTTGTCGCCTTCCCCCTCCCATTTCCGTGCCCATTCTTCGAGAGCTCCGGTGGGACAGGCGTCCACGCAGGCGCCGCAGAACTGGCAGCCCGATTCCTTCAGCGGCCGGCCGAAGGCTGTGCCGATGACAGTTTTGCTGCTACGCTGGGTGAAAGCAATAACATTTGCGCCCCGTACCTCGTCGCAGACGCGTACGCAGCGTCCGCATAATATGCATAGATTGTAATCGCGGTCGAAGAACGGATCGCTCCGGTACGCCGGCAGGTGTTTTTCGATATAGGGCAGGGTGATTTCCTTCATTCCGATTTTGCCGGCTACCTCCTGTAGTTCGCAGCGCCGGTTTGCCGGGCAGGTAAGACATTCATACGGATGCTCGGTGATAATGAGCTCCAGCACGCCTCTTCTGAGGTGCTCGAGTTGCGGGGTATTGGTCCGTACTACCATTCCTTCGGCGACCGGAGTGGAGCACGAAGTGGGGAAGCCGCGCATTTTCTCGATCTCGACAATACAAATACGGCATCCCCCGAAAGGTTTTACGGCGGGGTGATAGCACAGAGTGGGGATATAGATCCCGGCCTCTTTGGCTGCTTCCAGAACCGTTTTACCTTCGGTCGTTTCGATTACCCGGTCATTTATTCGCAGTTTTACCGTTTTCAAGACGACCCCCTTTTTTGGCTGGTGCTTGCTCGTCAGCGATGCGCCAGCCGTGAGTATATATTGTCATGTCTTTACCCCGGGCAAAACCGACGAGCGTCACACCCAGGTTATCGGCTAATCTTACTCCCAGATCGGTAGTGGAACCGACGGCCACCAGTATCGGGACTTTCCCCTTGGCGGCTTTAAGTATCATTTCCGACGGGGCTCGCCCGCTGGTGATCAAAATGCGTTCTTCTGTGGGTATCTCCTTCAAAAGGCATTCCCCGAATACCTTGTCGATAGCGTTATGCCTGCCCAGGTCGTCTTTAAAGATAAGGATGTCGTCGCCGTCTGCCAGCGCCGCGCTGTGTACGCCTCCGCTAGTTTTGAACAGTTCGCTGCGCCGGTTGAATTTATCCAACAAATTGAACACACGCCGGCTCGATATCGTTATCCCGGAATCTATCTTCGTCAGGTTTTGGGCATCGGCCGTGCTGTAAAATGCCGCTCCCCTGCCGCACGCGGACGTGATCAAACGTTTAAACAATAGCTCGCGAGACAGATCGAACTCTCCGTGTCTCGTCACGCGTACGATGCCGGTGCGTTCGTTTACCGTCAGGTTCTTTATATCGTCTTTGGATTTGAGAAACCCTTCCGCAAAAAGAAATCCGACGGCCAGGTTATCCAGATCCGACGGGGAACAAAGTAAGGTGACCAACTCGACGTCATTAAGAAAGACGGTTAGCGGAAATTCGCTGGCGACAACCGCCTGGGTTTCTTTTCGATTGGTGCCGGCAATACGCACGACAGGCAGGGTATTCATGTCCATTTTTCAGCCCTGACTATGTTTCTTTTTCCTTCGAGCCGAAAACCGGAATAGGTTCGGCGGGAACCTCTATCTTTTCTCCGGAGACCTTGACCACGGCACTGAATTTCTTCGGGCACACGGTGAGACACACGCCGCACTTGGTACACTTTTCCTGGTTGATAACGTGTACCATGCGCTTGCCGCCGGAAATGGCACCGACAGCGCAGTCGCGCAGGCAGATCATACATCCTTCGCACTTTTCGGGACGAATATAATAATTGATCAGCTTGGTGCAAACCAGTGCCGGACAGCGCTTTTCGTAGATGTGGGCTTCGTACTCTTCGCGGAAATAGCGTAGCGTTGTCAACACCGGATTTGGTGCCGTCTGACCGAGGCCGCAGAGGGAAGCTGTCTTGACCAACTGGCAAAGCTGTTCCAGTTGTTCGATATCGACCGGTGTGCCTTCACCTTGTGTGATGCGTTCGAGAATCATGAGCATCTGGTGAGAGCCGACGCGGCACGGAACGCACTTGCCGCATGACTCAGACTGGGTAAAAGTAAGGAAGAATCGGTTGAAGTCGACCATGCAGGTATCCTCATCCGTGACCACCATCCCGCCCGAACCCATAATGGAGCCGGCTTTGGCTAAAGACTCGTAATCCACCGGATTATCTAACAGGCTGGCCGGTAAGCACCCGCCGGATGGCCCTCCGGTCTGTACTGCTTTGTATTTCTTGCCGTTGAGGATGCCGCCGCCGATTTCATAAATAATCTGGCGTAGCGGAATACCCAGCGGCACCTCGATAAGTCCTGTCCGCTGGATCTTGCCCACAAGAGAAAAAGTCTTGGTCCCTTTATTGGTCGGATTGCCGATACTTGAATACCAATCGGCACCCCTTTGCAGGATTACCGCCGAGTTCGCCCAGGTTTCGACGTTATTTATGTTGGTAGGTTTGCCCCACAAGCCGGACACCGCCGGATATGGCGGGCGCGGGCGGGGCATGCCCCGCTTTCCTTCGATGGACTCCATCAAGGCTGTTTCCTCACCGCAGACGAAGGCTCCGGCACCCTCTTTGATTTCAATGTCGAAGTTGAAGTTGGAGCCCAGGATATTGTTACCGAGCAGCCCGTTCTCTCTCATCTGATTAAGGGCGATGTTGAGCCTTTCGATGGCCAGCGGGTATTCCGCACGGCAATAGATATAACCGTAGTTCGCTCCGATGGCATAGGCTCCGATCACCATACCTTCCAGGACGGAATGGGGGTCTCCCTCGAGAAGAGATCGGTTCATGAATGCTCCGGGGTCGCCTTCGTCAGCATTGCAGATGATAAATTTTTCATTCCCCGGGGAACGTCGGCAGAATTCCCATTTCTGACCGGTGGGAAAGCCGGCCCCGCCCCGCCCCTTCAATCCTGCCTTTTTGATCTCCTCGATTACCTTCTCCGGGCCCAATTCAAAAGCCTTGACCAGGCCGGTGTATCCGTCGTTGGCAATGTACTGGTTGATTTTCTCCGGGTCGATATAACCGCAGTTGCGCAAGATGATGCGTACCTGCGATTTGAGCATGGGCAAATCGAAAAGCCGGGGAATTCCCTCGATTGTCCCTTCACCGATAGTCCCGAGAGCCAAGTCGGGCCTAGGATTATCTTTGAGGAGATAGTCTTCAATTATCTGCGGGACGATTTTTGAGGTCACCGCACTATAACAGATACGAGGCCGGCCGGGTTTGATAATGTCGAGTAAAGGTTCGGCATAGCAAAGTCCGATGCAGCCGACATCGGTAATAGTGGCCTGGATGTTATGGCGGGTTAACTCGCGGTTAACTGCCTCGAGAATTGACCCCGCACCGGCTGCCTGCCCGCAGGTTGCCATGCCCAGCAAAATTTGGGGTCTGGGGTCTTGCTGTAGTGCTTTCCATTCCGCGACGGCTTTCTTTTGTATCTTGTCGAATGTCATCTGCTTTTCTCTAAATCTTGTTAACGATTTGACGGGCGCTGACCGGAGTAACCCGGCCGTGGATGTTTTTGTCTACGACCATGACCGGGGCCAGGGCACAGGCGCCAAAGCAGGCGATCTTCTCCAGGCTGAACTTGCCGTCTTTGGTCGTTTCCCCGCAGTTAATGCAGAGTTCCTCTTCCAGGGCTTCCACTATGTTGGGACTGCCGCGGACGTGGCATGCCGTGCCTGAACAGACCTGGATATTGTGTTCGCCGCGCTTGGTGAATCTGAACTGGGAATAAAACGTGACTACGCCGTACAACTCGTTCTGGGACATACTCAGAAAATTTGCTATTTCGGTGATAGCTTCTTCAGGAAGATACCCGAGCTTGTCCTGGACCTTTTGCAGGGCGGTGATGGCGGAGCCCTTTTTCCCCTTGTAAGGAGCCAGTATTTGCGATAAATCTTCGTGCAAAACTATACCCCCAAAGATAATTCGCCCGGGAAAAACGTATTTTAGCATCAAGACGTTGAGCAACGCAAGCCGGAAGCATGTAATAAAACCTGTTGCCTATTTACATTTAACATTATAAGATATAGGCACTGTGTATTTTGCGAAGCTTGGGAATCTCTCAAATCGGCAATGAAGGACATTCAGGTGGTGTGTCGATGAACATGGAACTAGTTCATATCGGATTCAATAACGTCATTATTATGAACAGGGTCATTGCTATTGCCTCGCCGCAATCGGCCCCTACAAAACGTACCATCCAGGACGCGAGAAACAAAGGGGTTTTAATAGATATGACCAACGGCCGTCGTACCAAAGCGGTCGTCATTACCGACAGCGGCCACGTTCTCTTGGCTGCCCTTACTCCGGAAACCATCGTGGGCAGGTTGCAGGCAAGCCGCACCTACGATTCCGGCCGGGCTAATCCATCGTTAGGCTTTGAGCATAGTGATGAAGCCGACGTCTAGCGGACAGCTCTCGTTCATCAGACCGTATAAGCCTTTGCTCATCGTGCTGTCCGGCCCTTCCGGCGCCGGCAAGGATGCCGTCCTTTACCGGATGAAAGTATCGGGCTATGCCCTCAAATATGTGATTACCGCGACCACCCGGCAGCAGCGGCCGAACGAAACCAACGGGATGGACTATTATTTTGTTACCGTTGAACAATTCCATGATATGTTGCAAAAAAGCGAATTGCTGGAGTGGGCGGAGGTTTACGGTCACTGGTACGGCATACCGAAGGCCGAAGTTCGAAAAGCCCTGGATATGGGACAGGATGTGATCGTCAAGATCGACGTCCAAGGTGCCGCGACTATCAAAAAGATGATACCTAACGCGGTATTCATTTTCCTGGTTTCGACTTCGAAAGACGATCTTGCTCTAAGGCTAAGACAGCGCCATACCGAATCTTCTGCGGACATGGCACTGCGCTTGAATGCCGCTGATGACGAAATGAACCAGATTTCGCGGTTCGACTACGTGGTGGTAAACCACTGGGACAAGATCGACCAGGCGGTTGCCGATATCATCGGCATTATCCGGGCGGAAAAGTGCCGCGTCGTTCCCCGGGAAATCACCCTGTAACCTTGCCCCCTCACTCGTAAAGCTGAGACGCCTGTTCTGAGCGAAAGAAAGCACCCATTGATTCCGGTCGCCTCGTCTTAAGGCAGCTTATTTGAGGAATAGGTTCAGTATTGCGTAAACGCCGCCCCCGATAATGCCCGCCGCCGGAATAGTGAAGACCCATGCCCATGCAATGCGGCGGGTCACGTTCCAGCGCACGGCGGAAAGCCGGTTCACCGAGCCGACGCCGGAAATAGCTCCGGTAATGACATGCGTAGTGCTTACCGGAATACCCAGGTGAGTTGCCGTAAAGATGCTAACCGCGCTGGCCGTTTCCGCGCAGAAACCATCGACAGGTCGGAGCTTGGTAATTCTTTGCCCCATCGTTTTAACTATTCTCCAACCGCCGCTTAGTGTGCCAAGGGCGATGGCGGCATGAGCGCTCAGCACGACCCACAAGGGGATGAAAGTCGATTGATACAAGCCGGCGGAGACTAGAAGGCTGGCGATGATACCCATTGTTTTCTGGGCGTCGTTTCCGCCGTGTCCCAGGCTGTAAGCCGCGGCTGAGAAAAGCTGCAAAACGCGCGACCATCTGTCTACTGACGCGGGCTGTTGTTTTAATTTAAAGATTATCCAGCTTAGTGCAATTTTCAAAAAGAAGCCGAGAACCAGTCCGATAACCGGAGCGAGCACGATGAAAGTTAAGGTCTTCGTCCAGCCACTGGTAATAATGACTCCCCATCCCGCCCTGGCGATGGCGGCTCCGGCATATCCGCCGATAAGAGCGTGCGATGAACTGCTGGGAAGGCCGAAGAACCAGGTAATCATATTCCAGCTTATGGCTCCAATAAGCCCGGCGAGAATCACTACGGGAGTAACCACCTTAATGTCGATCATGCCTTTACCGATGGTGGATGCCACCGCGGTGCCGAATATGAGGAAAGCGACAAAATTGAAAAAGGCTGCCCAGAGGACGGCGTATCTTGGTGATAAGACCCTGGTGGAGACTACGGTGGAAATAGAATTTGCGGCATCATGCATGCCGTTCGTGAAGTCAAACGACAGTGCAACGGCGATTACAAAGATAACGAAGAATAAGCTATGTGAGTCCATATGTATCAGGCATTCTTCAGGGCTACCCCTTCCAGCACGTTAGCGACATCTTCACAACGGTCGGTAGCGGTTTCCATATGATCGTATATTTCCCGCCATTTAATGATATCGGCGATATTACTGGTGTTATCGAACAGTTCGCCTACTGCGGCACGGTATATGCCGTCCGCCACGTTTTCCAGCCGGTTAATTTCGACACAGTGGGTTACCAGATGTTTTAGACCGCCGCGGCTCCGTAACTCGGGCATGGCCGTGGCGACTTCTTCCGTGGCCTGGACGATTGTGTCCGCAAGCTTACGGGCGGCTTCGCTCGGTTTTGCTACTTTGTAGATGAGCATGGCGTCGGCTGCAGCCTGGATAAAATCGGTAATATCGTCCAGCGAATGGGCTAACAGGGCGATGTCTTCGCGATCGAATGGAGTGATGAAAGTGGTGTGAAGCTGGCGCATTACCCGGTGGGTGATGGTATCACCCACATGTTCCAGTTCGTCGATCTCGGCGACTTTACCCGGGACGTTTTCCCAAGTATCGATGAGTTCCTTTAATTTTCGCGCCGTCGTGACGGCATTCTGTGCTCCTTCCTCGAAATAGGTGAAGAAACTGTCCTCGCGGGGCATCAGGTTAATTCTAAACACGGTTCAGCCTCCTTTCAAAGCGAGGTAAGATTAGAGAAACAAAAATTAGAGGGCAGAGGACATATTCTGAGGATCCCATCATTCTCGACAATCCAAGTAAGAATAGTTAAGATATGAGCAGTTGTCAAGGATATTTGCCCCGCCAATATATGCCCCAGGATAGTGTAGAATAGACCGATTGAGGTAAGAAAATGTATTACTTTGCCTACAGTGCCGATTTGAGCAGGAAGCATATGAAGGAGCGGGCGGCGGAAAGCGTACCGAAAGAAACCGCCAAGCTGCCGCATTACAAGGTAATTTTTACCGGATGGTCGAGGAAATGGCGCGGGGGCACGGCCACTTTGCAATCTTCGCGAGGCGACAAGGTCCGCGGCGGGCTTTACGAAATATCGGAAAAAGACCTGGCCCATCTGGACGTCGCCGAAGGGTACCCCAGCGAAGCCAAACGGTTAAACGTTACCGTTTTCACCCGGGACGATGAACCCATCCAGGCAGTGACGTACATAAAATCCGCTCAGGCGGAAGAGACCAAGCCTTCCACGGACTACCTGGCGTTAATGCAGGAGGGATACCGCGACTGGCGGCTGTTCTAGCCAATAAACGAAATGTCATTGCGGCACCGATAAAATGCGGGGTAAACTGCGGCTGGATCCCAGTTCCCTCTTTCGTAAAGTCTTGATTCCGTATGAGTTTATCGAATCGGAA
This sequence comes from Dehalococcoidales bacterium, assembly GCA_030648675.1. GTDB lineage: Bacteria > Chloroflexota > Dehalococcoidia > Dehalococcoidales > UBA2162 > JAUSGV01. Next base: position 1,522 of record JAUSGV010000055.1, on the reverse strand, counting down.
AGGGATCAAGGGAGATTTAAATCCCTCTCTATCTCCCTTTACGAAAGGGAGAGGTAGGAGGCAGCTTAATGACTTTCCGTGCCGCTGTGTTCGGGTCGGTTTTTCTAGCCGCCAGTTCATCGACAAGTTTTTCCAGGTAGCAGCCGTCCACGGTGGCCAGGTGGCGGCGTAGAGCGTCTTCAACCGCCATCGTCAATTCCAACTCGGCACGCCGGCGCCGTCTTTTTTCTATTTCCCCGCTGTGGGCTAAAAACAACTGGTGACGCAGGAGTACCTCGGTTAGCTCCTCGATGCCTTTATCTTCTGTCGCCGTGGTCAGGAGAATTTCCGGTTTCCAATCTTCACGCCCGCAGGGGTTCATTTCAAGCATCGTTTCCAGCGACATCTTGAGGCTTTCCGCTCCCTCACGGTCGGCCTTATTAATAACGAAGATGTCCGCCACTTCCATAATGCCGGCTTTTATCGTCTGAATGTCGTCTCCCATGCCGGGGACCATGACCACGACAGACGTGTCGGCTAAACGGGCGAAGTCCGTTTCCCCCTGACCGGAACCGACGGCTTCGACGAAGATTACGTTTTTGCCCATGGCGTCTAAAACGTGAACGGTGTTCACCGTTGCCCGGGAGAGGCCGCCTTTCCAGCCGCGCGAAGCCAGGCTGCGGATAAAAACGTCTTTATCTTCGCCGTGTTTTTGCATCCTGAGTCTGTCGCCCAGAATAGCCCCGCCGCTGAGAGGGCTGGTCGGGTCGACGGCGACGACTCCGAGCTTAAAGTTTCTTTTTCTAAAAGCTCCGATGAGGCAGCCGAGAAGAGTGCTTTTGCCGGCCCCCGGGGCGCCCGAAACACCTACGATATGGGCTTTACCGGTGTGAAGGTAAAGATCTTTCAACTCGGCGACGGCCCCGGGAAGGTCGTCTTCGAGCCCCCGAATCAGCTTAGCGGCAGCAAGAACGTCGCCCTGGAGGACTTTGTTAAGTAATGACATCTATTTGAGTGTTACGTTTTCTTTCGTCCACTTTATTATCTGTACAAGAGGCGTCCCCGGAAGGAACACTTCGCGGATACCGGCTTCTTTAAGTTTGGGGATGTCATCCTTCGGGATAATACCGCCGCCAACGACGATGACATTAGCGGCACCTTTTTCTTTCAACTGCTTGGCGACCTCGGAGAAAAGGTAGAGATGTGCCCCGGAAAGGCAACTCATGCCGACGAGGTCGACGTCTTCCTGGATGGCGGCGTTGACGATCTGTTCCGGGGTTTGATGCACGCCGGTGTAAATGACCTCAAAACCGGCATCGCGGTAGGCCCGGGCGACTATTTTGACGCCGCGGTCGTGGCCGTCGAGACCGGGTTTGGCGATAAGAACTCTTATTTTACGTTCAGGCATATCGATCCTTAAGTCCCCTCTTTCGCAAAGAGGGATTTAGGGAGATTTCTTCTGTCAAAGCACTCAATTATTCCCAAAAAATCCCTCTCTATCTCCCTTTACGAAAGGGAGGCGGCTAAAACCATCCCGGATCCC
>JAUSGV010000027.1 GCA_030648675.1 Dehalococcoidales bacterium | reverse complement strand
ACTGTAATTAATGAAGTACAGCTTTTGAAGCAGACCATTGGAAAGTTATTGAAAAGACCCTTCCGGATGGAAGAGTTCTAGGTATTGTCCCCTTTGGTGGAGCCGAGGGGATTCGAACCCCTTACCTTTGCGATGCGAACGCAACGTTCTCCCTAGTGAACTACGGCCCCATGAGACGTTAGAGGAAGCAGATTACATTTCTGGTGTCTTATGCAGCAAGCGAAATTATAGCATATCCCGAATTAAATTCTAAATCCCAAATCCTAAACCCCAAACAAAACCAAATACCAAAAACCAAATAATATTTCGGATTTTGTGCTTCGATATTCGTGCTTCATCTGCTGGACGGTTGGCTTTGATCTTGTTATACTTTGGTGTTTAGAACCAACATGAAATACGAAACTGTTATCGGTCTGGAAGTCCATGCCCAGCTTAAAACATCCAGCAAAATGTATTGTCGCTGTAGCGCGGATTATGCCAGAGCGGCTCCCAACACGCATGTTTGCCCGGTTTGCCTGGGTATGCCGGGCACTTTGCCAGTTATAAACAAGCAGGCCGTTGAATTTACCATTATGACGGCCCTGGCCTTGAATTGCACCGTGTCCGAGTTCAGCAAATTCGACCGCAAGAATTACTCGTATCCTGACCTCATGAAAGGGTATCAGATTTCCCAATTCGATGCGCCGATCGGAAAAGGCGGTTGGATGAATATCGAAGTCGAAAGTAAAGAGAAAAGGGCAGGAATAACCCGCGTTCACCTTGAAGAAGATGTGGCAAAATTAGTGCATCGGGCGGTGGTCGGTGAGTCCTTTAGTCTTGTCGACGTAAACCGTTCCGGTTCGCCGCTAATGGAAATTGTTGGCGAGCCGGACCTTCGTTCTCCGGAAGAAGCCCGGCAATACCTCATGAAGCTGCACAGCATCTTGCGGTATCTGGATGTTTCCACGGCCAATATGGAAGACGGCAGCTTTCGCTGCGATGCCAACGTCAGTATTCGTCCGGAAGGCAACCACGATTTCGGAGCTAAAGTAGAAGTTAAAAATATGAACAGCTTCCGATCGGTTTTCCGTGCTCTGGAATTCGAAATAATAAGGCAGACCCAGGCCGTTGAAAAGGGCGAAAAGATCGTCCAGGAAACAAGAGGCTGGGTAGAGCAGAGCGGCGAAACCGTATCGCAGCGCAGCAAGGAATATGCCCACGATTACCGCTATTTTCCCGAACCGGATTTACCACCGCTGTCTATCAGTTCAAATTGGGTGGAGAAGGTAAAAACAAAATTGCCGGAACTGCCGGAAGCAAGGCGTGCTCGTTTTGTCAGTGAATACGGGCTGCCTTTATACGATAGCGGTGTGCTTACCATAGCCAAAGAAATCGCCGACTATTTTGAATCCGTATATCGCGCCGGCGAAGGTTTAGTGCCGAAAGCGGTTAGTAAATGGGTTTTGGGACCCGTAAGTGCGATATTGAACGAACAAGTGATTAACGTAACTGAATTCAGTACTAAGGTTTCTTCAAAACAGCTTGCTGAATTGCTATTGTTGGAGTCTAAAGGTACCATAAATACAGCCAGCGCCAAATCGATTCTTGAGGATATGTTCCAATCGGGTAAAAGCGCCGGTGCTATAGTTTCCGAAAGAGGCTTGATTCAGATAAGCGACTCCGGTGAACTGGAAAAAGTTGCCGCCGAAGTGATACAATCGAATGCCGGTGCCGTCGCGGATTACCGGACCGGTAAAGTACAATCGCTCACTTTCCTCGTCGGCCAGGTGATGAAATTAACCCGAGGCAGGGCTAATCCGAAGATAGTAACCGAAGTACTCAAGAAGAAACTGGGAGAATAAAATGCAACTCTATTTCAATATTATTCAAATCATCATGTCTCTCGCCCTGATAATGGTCATCATGCTTCAGGTGCGGGGGGGCGGGCTCGGAGGAATCTTCGGTCAGGCAGATACGGTCTTTCGCACTCGGCGAGGCATCGAGAAAACGTTATTTCAGATAACAATTGTATTGATCGTTCTGTTCGTTGCGATGTCTCTAATTTCGTTGACAGTTAAATAATATTGGAGCCTACCACTTCTCGTAGCGTACCAGTTCGCTGACAGGTTTGCGTTTTTTCTCTTTAGGCTCGTCCGCAATGTAACCTAACGGCGTGAAAACAATCGGCTCGGCATCTTTTGGCAGTCCCAAAAATTTGCGCGCCGGATCCTTTTCGAATTGCCCTACCCAGCAGGTGCCAAGGCCGATATCTGTCGCTGCCATGATAAGGTGGTCGAAGGCAATAGCCACGGCGACATCAAGATAATTCCTGCCGTCGCGCCTGATCCATGCTTCATTGTGCATACCGACGCAGCAAATAATTAAAGGTCCTTGAACGAACCACGGCCGGTTATAAACCTCCAGAAGCTTATCTTGATTGCCGGCGGTATGAATTACAATTAATTGAAACGGCTGGCTGTTTGTGGGGGTTGGCGCCAAACACGCAGCTTCCAGAACTTTTTGCAGTTTTCCGTCTTCTACCGGATCCGGTTTATAGCCGCGTACGCTATATCGCTTCTTGGCTAAATCAAGGAAATCCATCGTTCCTCCTCGTTAAAAGGAATAAATCTATTTCTGTTGGAAATTCTGCAGGGCAAACTTAACTTTGTCTTCGAGGCTCAATTTCTTATTGGACGGTAGATTTGCCGCCGCACGTGCGGCTTCCACCACGGAGTAACCCAAAGCGGTCAAGGCGGAAATTACATCCGTGTTGTCTTGGGCACCCTTGGAAATCGGTCCGGCCAGCAGGACGGAACCGATCTTGTCTTTAAGCTCCAATATCATGCGGTTGGCTATCTTGTTACCGATGCCTGGCACGATGGTCAGTAAATCTGCGTTTTGGGTGCCGATAGACAGGCTGAGTTGTTCGGTACTGATCGATGACAGGATAGACAAGGCTAATTTTGGTCCTATCCCGGAAACGCTCATAAGAAGCTGGAATAATTCCTTGTCCGCGGCGGTAGCGAATCCGTAAAGTGTGACATTATCTTCGCGTATATGGAGGTGAGTATTCAGGTAGACTTCTTTTCCCCTGGTGCCTAACGAACTTAATGTCGACGCGGGTATAAATACCTGGAAACCAATACCGTGCACGTCGATGATCGCCCAATCGCTCCCTACAGATTCCAATACTCCTCGAAGACTTGCTATCACGATTCAGTTTCCTTTTGCGCGAGATAAAAGACCGGCTACGTGTGCTTCATTTAAATGGCACAACGCCACCGCGAGCGCGTCCGCAGCATCGGTTGATTGAGGGATTGCCGGTAAACCCAAATGGAGCTTGACCATAATCTGTACCTGTTCTTTTGAGCTGGTGCCGCACCCCGCCACCGATTGTTTGACGCTAGCCGGCGGATATTCAAAAACCGGAATCCCGTTGCTGCTGGCGGTAAGTATCGCTATAGCTTGAGCCTGCCCGATAGCAATTGCCGCCCTGACGTTTTTATTTAAAAAGGGTTGCTCAACCGCCATGACGTCGGGCTTTTGGCGCGAAACGATATCCAGAAGATGTTGGTACATATAAGCCAGGCGCTCGCCTATTGGACTGCGGGACGGAGCGGTTATTACGCCGCAATCGATCATAGTAACCCGGCCGTGCTCGTTATCGATGACACCATAGCCCAGAACAAGTGTACCCGGGTCTACGCCTAATACTCTCATCTATTCTTTTGCCGCCATTGCGGGCACGGAAAAATCACGGCTGGGAACGATATTTTTCTACAATATCGTCGGGGAAGTCGACGTTGCTGGTGACGTTGTCGACATCATCCAACTCTTCCAGTTTTTCCATCAATTTAAGCGTGGTTAAGGCAGCTTTCTCGTCCAGGTGAACAGTAGCTTTCGGCACCGTAGCCATCGTGGCAGAAGTTATCGGAATGTTCTGGCTTTCCAATCCTTTTCGTACAGTTTCCAGGTCTTCCGGTTTGGTGCAGATTTCGACGTAGCCATCTTCAATCTTGATATCTTCCGCTCCGGCGTCGATGGCCTTTAATTCTAATTCTTCTTTATTCAAATTACCCGCTTCGATACTAATGATGCCGCGGTTATCGAAAAGCCAGGCAACGCTGCCGCTTTCGCCAAGGTTGCCGCCATGGCGGGTGAAGATATTGCGAACGTCCTGCAAGGTACGATTGCGGTTATCACTTACCGCATGCAGCATGATCGCCGCACCGCTCGGTCCGTAACCTTCGAGTGAAAGCTCGGTGAGTATAGCTCCTTCCATCTCGCCGCTGCCGCGCTTTATAGCCCGGTCGATGTTATCGTAGGGCATGTTGGAATCCCTGGCTTTCTGGATAGCGAGTCTCAGACGGTAATTAGCCTCGACATCCCTACCGCCCGCCCGGACAGCAACGATAATTTCGCGCGTAATTTTCGTGAAAACTTGCCCGCGTTTTGCATCGGCTATCCCTTTTTGGTGCTTAATGGAAGACCATTTATTGTGCCCTGACATTCCAACTCCCTAAATGAAATACAAAGCTTGCTACAATACTAATGGTATCTTTAAGCACAGTCAAGCGTCATTCTGTTTGACACCTGATATCGTTGGGGTTAAAATCAGACAATATGGCTTTATTCGGCACGTCCGGGATCAGAAGAATCGCCGACCGCGATTTATTGGAGATCGCTTTGAAGACCGGAATGGCCGTCGGCAAAGTGCATAAAAAAGTAGTCGTCGGAAGCGATACCCGTACTTCGGGTGAAGCGGTTAAATATGCCTTCGTGTCCGGATTGCTAGCCGCGGGTGCCCAATCATATGATGCCGGTGTTGTTCCTACGCCCACTCTGGCTCTGGCGGCTCGAATATTCGATGCCGGGGCAATGATCACGGCGTCCCATAACCCTCCGGAATATAACGGCATCAAACTGGTGAATCCCGATGGGTCCGCTTTTGACGGCAAACAGCGTGAGCAATTCGAAGGTTTGATCGGCAATAGCTCGCTTGCGGCTGCTCCATGGCAGGAAATGAAGGGTAATTACCCGTATGAAGGAGCTATCCGGGAGCACGTAGACAGCATAAAAAAAGGTTTGTCCGGAGCTATCAAGCTAAAAGTAGTGCTGGATTGTGGATGCGGAGCCGCTTCTGTGATCACACCCGATTTACTGAGGCAGATGGGTTGTGAGGTAATTACGCTTAACTGTTCTCCCAGCGGCTTCTTTCCGCATGACGTTGAACCAACTGAGGCTAATTTAAGCCAATTGATACAAGCTACTAAAGAATTCGGTGCGGATCTGGGGATCGCACATGATGGCGATGCCGACCGCATGATGGCAGTTGACGATAAAGGCCGGTTCATACCCGGTGATAAGCTTCTCTTACTTTTTACGGAACATATGTGCGCCAATAAAGTGGTAACGACTCTTGAT
>JAUSGV010000026.1 GCA_030648675.1 Dehalococcoidales bacterium | reverse complement strand
CCTGTACCACAGGCACTATGTCCGCTCGTTTAAAGACATAGGCCATTAATCCGGCAGAAGCGGCGACGATACCGGTAAGGACAAAACCAAAAATCACCTGCGCGGTGAACACATAACGAACTTCCAGATCGGTTATTTCTTTGCGCTGCACCAGAGCCGCGCCGAGACCGAAATCCGCCAACAAGTTACCCAAACCGATGATAATCCATGCCATCGCCACCAAGCCGAAAGGTTCAGGCCCCAGGAGACGTGCCAAGAGTACCCCGATCAACAATTGCGCCAGGATTTTTGCCGCCACGCCGACATAATTCCATTTCAACGCGGAAAGGCTGCGGTCGGATAAATTCCGCCGGTCGTGCGGGAACGGGTTGGCCAAGTTCAGTCGCTCGTTTATCTAAATTCGTTAAATGGCGTGATCGGGGCGTGGCTTAAGGGTGACTTATTTTGAGAACACGATGTATCTGGGTTCGTTCGTCACTAAGATCTTTAGTGTTCGCTGGTTTTCAAGCTTAAGGATCGTCTCACCCATAATATTGTAAATCGTGATATTCCGGTATGGAGTAGGATTTTCAAGCGATGTCTCGACTTTCTTATCGTTTCCCCACCCTTTCGCCCAGAGTACGATGACAACCCGGTCATCGTCGCTGAATACAGATGCGCTCACTTCACTACCCAAGTTCTGCATACGATCAAATTTTGTCTTTCCAATAAATCGCACCAAGTTAGCATAGGCAACGGCAAGCGCCCTCGGCGAACCATCCCATTCGAAGAAACCCGTCGCCTCGGAACGGTCAATGCGGTGACTGATCATCATGCTGTAATAGAACCATTTTGAAACTCCGCGCGAAAGTAGACTTACATAATGGCGCACGACATAAGCCGCGCTGTCCCGGGGGGATGGGTGGTAACCGGATGAGACCTGACGAATATTGCCATATGCCGTTTCCGGATACAGGACTCCGCTTTCTGTTTCCCAAATTGGTTTCTCTGTCCCGTCCCCCTGCTTGCGCATTAAGGCTTTCAGCTCATCGATATGGACGCTTCTGGAGACAGGAAGCGCATCATCCGGCCATCCATCGGTATACCCATGGAAGGACGGGATATCCATGTAAGGATATGCTCCGCGGGAAAAAATCTCCGCGAACCACTGCGATAGGGGTTCCCTGTTGGCAACCCCGCCGACAATCGTTGCGTTGGGGTTAGCTCTTTTCGCGGCCCGGTACGCAACTTTCAGCAGTTCCGTATAAACCTCCGCTATGGGCGGACGGCCAAAAGAACCATGGACCTTTAGAAATTGATTACCATCCGGTTCATTCCACACCTCCCAGTAGTCTATGATCCCCTTGTAATGTTCCACTGTTTTATACACGTAGGTTTCCCAATCCTTCATATCCTTGGGCGGGTAGGCTCTAAATTCATCGGCATTTTCAGCGGGGACTTGCGAAGCCCAACGGGGAGATGTATCGAGCGATCCCAATATGTTGAGCCCCAATGATTTAGCCAACAGAATACCTTCGTCATTAAAAACAAATTTTGTTCTATCCTTTTCCACAACTGCCCATTTGGTTGCCAAGGGTGGATGCATTCTCAGCCAGCTTACCCCCAGTCGTCTTGCCTGTTCGAGATTTCTCGCATTGAACTTGACGTGATTGCCAAAAGGGGAAGCGGCAAAGGGTTCAGGAATATCGGCAGGTAAAATCGCGATGGCCATTTCAGACGTATCCATCAGGCTTCCGTTGCCCTTAACTTCCGCCACAATTTTGTAATAACCGGGGATCGCGGAAGGGTGCGCGAACTCGATCGTGTGGCTTTCGAGTGGTTTTATATTTTCATTCTTGCCTAACAAATCGATACTTCGTCCATAGTAATCGATCGATTTTATGGAAACAGCCGTAGCTATGGGAGTATCGAACGACGATATCAAGACGCTCAACTTGATGCTATCCCCGACACGGTACAATACCGGAACGCCCTCTCTTTGCAGACCGATCTCGATTAAACTCTTCGGTTTGAAAGGTGAAACTTCTCCCTCCTCCAGCTGAACCCCGTCGACCCAAACAACACCCTCGCCATTGGATTCAACCACGGCAAAATAAGCATCCTCATCGGCTGGCGGAAGCATTACCGACATGCTGTATCTTTTCCAGCGTCCTGTTATCGCAAACACATTTGAATTGGTATCGGTTGGTCTAAAAAGATTGGACGCCAAACCTATCCTGACATCTCTCGCTTTATCGGCGGCCATCCACAGCGACAGAGAGTATTTTCTGCCGGTGGTAACTTTGACGTACGGCGAGGTAAGCGTAAACATACCGTGCTTTGGTATTGATATCTTTAAAGAACGCCGGCCTACCTGCGCCTTATCTCTGACTACCTCTGGTTCCCGTTTTGTTAACTCAACGGATGCCTCATGCTCATAATCGCCAAACTCACGTATCTGTATACCCCAGCGGTCCAGCCCTGATTCAAAACTACCATTATCAAGATAATTCCCTTTCTCTGCTGCAATCGGCGCGACCCGAACGTCAACACTGCGGAAAGAAGCGTCATCTATCCACAGAGTTCCAGCGCTCGTAAACTGGATAATAAAATAAACGTCTGAATCATCCGCCAGGCTTGCTGCCGGAAAGGAGTACTCTTTCCACTCTGAGGTCACTTTGAATGCACGCGAGATATAAGTCGTGTAGGGAGATCCGCGTTTCCGGAGTAATATTTCCACGGGAGAGCTCACGTCCCCCCTCAACCACACTCTTACCTCATACCTGATACCTTTGGATACCGCCAAACCGGACTGAAGGAACTGCACGGCGCCGGAACGAAAGTCGGACGAGACAATTTTTTGTGCCCATCCGGCATGCGCATTTGCCTTATCAGCTGAATATTGCACCTTGACGTCGGCCCAGCCACTATTGTCTCTCCAGCCACTCGCGACACCTTTTAAAGGTATGTCATCGAAGGATCCGTTTCTTAAGAATTGCGGAGGATACGCAAACGCCACATAAATACAGCCAGCATAGACAAGAATCAACGCTCGAAGGAAATTTTTCATGCCCGAGTTTAACCCTCAAATTAAAGAAATCTTCCGCACGAAAAGTGCAGATGTCGATTGGGGTTTTGCAAGGACATTCTGCCTTCAACCATTACCGTCCATCGGCTAATCGATAGACTTCATAATATTTCTAGTCTTGAACTACAACGCTAGATTTAATATCGTCTATTGTCGTTGAGCGACATTCTCTGTAACCGGCAGAATAGGTACGAGTGTCATAGACTTATCCTTACGATGCCAGCTTAAATATTATGCATGGATATTCTACATAGCCTGTACATACGAACCTGTTCTGGGAAACAAAAAATTATCATGGGACAAGTCATTGCTTTAATTCTGCTTCTTTTATTCACCACGCTAAATCCAGCTTGCGCACAGTCCTATTATGTCGACGCGACTAGTGGAAACGATAGCTGGCTCGGAACATCAGTAACAGGCCCATGGCGGACACTCGATAAAGTGAACAAATCCACCTTCCTACCGGGAGATATAGTGTACTTCAAGTGCGGCGAGATCTGGAGAGAGCCATTGCTTGTTCCTAGCTCGGGGGCAAACAGTAAGCCGATAACGTTAACGGGTTACGGAAGCTGTAGTCCAACCATAAAACCAGAAATCAATGCGGCGGATATCATCGGCAACTGGTCTCTTTATAGTGGCAATATCTATGTTGCAAATGTAGGTTTCGAGGTCAAGCAATTATTCGTAGATGGTCGCTATCTTAGGCTCTCACAGTACCCCAACCACGATTCTCCCTATAAGGGTTACCTCTACATCACGGCCGATTCGGTTCCGAGACAAGATGTCAATGGGAACACGGCCCATTTGGACCTTACCGATACTAGCCTTAATTCGATCCGGGATAAAGATATGCTGGGCGCCGGCATTCATATCAAAACCATTAACTGGAGAATCGAGGATAAGCAGATCAGTGCTTTTGACCCGGCCAATTACCGCCTTTCCTGGGAAACCTCAACGGGATATCCGATAAAAAAAGGGTACGGCTATTATCTCGATAATAAACTATGGATGCTCGATCAGCCTGGAGAATGGTACTACGATAAATCGCTCGGAAAAGTTTACGCGTGGTTGCCGGATGGCTCTAATCCGTCTTTACATCGAATGGAAGCATCGCGTTACGATTTCGGGATCAGGGTGCTGACAAAGAACTATGTCGTCGTGAATGGCTTACGAGTGAGATATGCCGCAGGGGACGGAATAGCCTTTTCCGCTTCACAGTGGTTTACCGCCAAGAATCTGGAAATATTGGACTCAGGACAAGATGGTATTTCAATAGTCAATCAATCGCGTGGCTGGGTTGATGGAAATATCGTAAAAAATAGCGTTCGTGAAGGAATCGATGTTCGAAATTCGGACAACGTTTCGGTTATCTGGAATCGTGTCGAGAATAGCGGTACGGTCGGATCTCCAAAATACAGTTATGCCGCTATCGATACATCGTCGTCCTTTAACGCTCAAATAAACAACAACACCATTATCAATGCAGGATATATCGGCATTCATTTCACGAAGCAAAGTACTATACGGAATAACGTCATCGAAAATACCTGTTTAGTTCTGGATGACTGCGCGGCCATTTATACAAACAACGCTAAAGACCCCGACCCTCCCAATAACAGCGAGGTATCAGAAAACATCATTATTAATTCTGTCGGTAATACAGATGGACGACCTTATATCGTAGGAGGAACACTGGCAGCAGGTATTTATCTCGATGCTCTGGCAAATGGTGTAACGGTAACTGACAATGTCATCCTTAATACTGACCGGGGAATTTATCTCAACTCCGCGTCTAACAATATTATCCGAGGCAATACACTTTACGGAAATAGACTGGCTCAAATAAAAATCGACGAATACGTTTCACCGAATGTTCTACGGGGTAATACGATTACAGGCAATGTCCTGTTTCCTTTAAACGCAAACGCACCCATCAGCCTGCGCGGACTCTATTCCAACATCAATTTCGGCTACTTCGATTACAACACCTATTCCAGTTTGTATTCAGAAAAAGTCATTGAGGAAACGTACAAACCCGGTTGGCCCGCCGATCAGACGTACCTTGCCAATTTCTATACTCTAGCGGATTGGCAAAAAGTGAAGGGCATGGAATTGAATGGCTCATTCCAGCCCTTTGCGATTTTGCCGTATAAACTGACCCCCGTTACATCGGCCAATATCATCGCCAATAGCACCTTCGGTACCAATATCTCTCCTTGGTCCAAATGGTCTTACGATAGCGCAGCGTCCATCAGCTGGCGGGCCAACTGCGGTGCGAATGGCGGATGTCTGCAATTTACAAGCAGTCAAGCGAGTTCTTCCCTCTGCAACAGCAATACATTTTCCCTTCAGCAAGGCAAGACCTATATGCTCGAATTCAAGCTAGCCGCGAGCGCGCCTAATCAAGGAGCATGGGTAATACTACGCAGAAACGGCCCAACATATGAAAGCGCGGGCTTCCAAAAATACATTACTTCTGGAACCGAGTGGCAAACATATTCTTTTGAATTTAAAGCTACTGCCACTCTGACCAATATGGCTAGATTGGATTTTAACCTACCGGCAGGCGGTCAGACGATTTACATAGACGATGTCGTTGTTAAGGAGATCGTTGTCAAAACTCATAGTACATTTGATACAGATGGGTCATTCTGGTCCAAGTACTCTGCGGACAATTTAGCTACCATGAGCGCACTCCCAAACTGTAGTGTCTATGGAGACTGTCTTAAATTTACCAGCAGTCCGCAATACCGAAGCGTCGCGTTTACTTCAGGCTTCTCATTGATTCTGAGTAAGACTTATTCCGTAGAGTTTAAATTGCTCGCGGGACAGGCGAATCAGGCTATCAGCATTAACGTGCGGCGTAACGGCCCCACATATGAAACCGCGGGTCTTATTCAAACCATTTATGCGGGTACTGCTTGGCAGAAGTACATGTTCACATTCACCGCCTGGGCTAATATGGATGCGGCCAGGATCGACTTTGATGCGCTTCCTGGGCAATCGTTCTATCTCGATGACGTGATAATTAAAGAAGGGGTGGTACAGAACAATAATCTTGGAGACGACTCAAGAATCATGATTAATAAATCCTCTCTCGCCACAATCTTCAATTGTGAGGATACAGATCCTGCGAAATGCGGCGAGTACATCTATTTAAATGGCAACCCAGTATATTGGCCCGTTAGCGTGCCCCCATACAGTTCAGCGATTATCATCTGGAAGAAGAACCCCTTTAGGCAGCCGTATGGGTAAGTGCGTAATCTGCCCTGGTGACGACACGCGGCTTCTTGGCGCACCCCCGACTCAACCTGGCACGGCTCATTGCAGACTCGGCCAAGATCCGCGCCGCAAACTCGGCTGGAAACCGCACTACGAGGTCCTGACGAGTATTATTGAGACTGCGTGGGTATGGCATCAGAAAGAGGCGGTGCGTCACTAGCAAGTAACAGTTCGTCAGCGCTTAGTTTCTGTCATAGAACTTTGTGGGGCACCGTCAGACGACTTTCGTCTAACGATATAAAATCGGCTCATTCTGAGACCATTTAGTTATTGCATACCGAGACCGCGGGGGGACACTATTAATTGGCCTCTTTGCTCTTGAGCAAATTCGGATATTTTGTTTCTAGCGCATTGCGAACTGCCTGGGCAATCGCTCCATATCCCGCGGCAAGCGGATGGCCATCGTCATTCTGTTTGTATATTTTTTCGTGTTCCACGACTTTTTTCTGCAATGCATCAATCGAATCAACATACTTTATTCCGCTCTGTTCAAGGAAACTAGAAAGCTCCTCTTTCACTTTTGTCTCCACGGCGCACAAGTATGAGTACGTGCGCGGTACTTCATGTCCTTGCTTTGCGATGTAGTCACAGTAGACGCGCTCTTTTGTAGGAATCATGAGAACCAGGAAACCTCGATTTTGATCGACTAGGTGTTTGTTCATTCTCAGGAGCGCCTCTTTTGTCAATCGTAAACCTTCTCGCATGGTCGCCTTGTTTACATCCATTGCATCCAATCTATGCGAAGGGGTAAAGATGGTTTTGATATCAGGCTCCTTCGGATCGACCCATACAAACTGCTCATTTTCTGACTTATTGGCAGCAATGCGCGCCCCTTCATGGAATTGAAATAAATGCCCGAAATTTACCCGAACCATACCGTAAAGAACACTCTGGCGCGCTAACGCATCCCTTAGACCGCCAAAGGCTTTGTCATCCTTTCTCTCCAAGTTGTCTGTTTTGTTGTCCTGCTCTATCCGAGGAACATTTGATAACCTCATCGACTTCCAGTGCTCACGTGAATAGGCAGACCGATAGGCATCGGCGAAATCGTTACCGAAGTATACGCCAACGACCACCACAGATGGATCAAGCTTAGGCGTCTCATTCTCGACGATATAGAGATACTCAATCGGTCCATAGCCCCCGATACCCATGTTGTAGGCAGGACGCCCAATCTGATCTTCCAGCTGCTTTGGCCATGCTTTATCCAGCGACGCGCTAACGCCGTAGGTTTGAGAGTCCCCCACTGCAACCAACCACGCTTTATCAGCAGTGCTCCCGTTTCGGAAGCCGCGGCGGTCGTGTCCGGCTGTATTGGGTTCAATCCTGTGTCCAAGCACGGGGTCATCGACCAATGTGGCGACAAGATAGTCACCGGGGTGTCCTATGTGCCTCACTATAACCTCTGCTGCGAGTATGGCGAAGATTGTCGCAAAAAAGCTCACGACAGCATTTATCATTAAAGTTTTAATATCTCTCCGTCCTGCTGGCCACAAACCTGCAATCGATAGGGTCG
>JAUSGV010000050.1 GCA_030648675.1 Dehalococcoidales bacterium | reverse complement strand
GCAATATCATGGAGGACAGCGTCGTTAGCGACTCAGTTATCTGGCCGGAGACGTGGATCGGCCCCAGGGTCAGCGTGAAACACTCCATAATCGCCGATCACTGCCACCTCGATGCCGACAGCGTCGTCGACGAATCGATATCGGGCTGCAACGTCACCCTATGCGGCGGGCATCGACTCGCTCCCGGCAGCAAGGTGCTGTCCGGCACCACCGCCTGACACTTCTTCACGAACACTCCGACTTGCCAATTCCCCTCGCCTCACGCGGGTCTTGTATTAAAAGTACCCCCTATCTGTCACCCTGAGCACGTTCACTACGTTCAGTGTAAACTCCGCGAAAGGTCTGAGGGTGGCGGAATGACATTCGGTACAACTCGCCCCACGCGTGTGTTATAATTTCACTTGCGAGAAAAATATATGTTTGACAAACTGGAAAAAATCGAAAAACACTACCAGGAACTCGAAGAACAACTGGCAACTCCGGAAATTGCTTCGGACCCCAGGCAATCGCAAAAGCTGGCACGGGAAAGGGCAAATATAGAACCTATTGTTGCGATGTTCCGCCGGTACAAAACTACTAACCGTTCGCTGGAAGACACCCGGGCGATGCTGCATGAAGACCTGGATGCCGAGATGAAAGCCCTCGCCAGGCAGGAGATCGAGACGCTGGAACGCATGCTGTCGCATCTCCAGGAGGAGCTTAAACTGGCACTTCTCCCCAAAGACGAAAATGACAAGCGCGACATCATCGTCGAAATACGAGCCGGAACCGGCGGAGAAGAAGCCGCTCTGTTCGCCGCCGACCTGTTTGGCATGTACTCCCGTTACGCTCAGACGAAGGGCTGGCAGGTGGATGTCATGAACTCGAGCGAGGCGACCGGCGGCGGCTTTAAGGAAATAGTCTTCGAGGTCAAGGGAGAAAGAGCTTTCAGCCGGTTTAAATACGAACGGGGAGTCCATCGGGTACAAAGGGTGCCGCTGACAGAGTCCTCCGGCCGGATTCACACTTCCACGGCCACAGTTGCCGTGCTGCCGGAGGCGGAAGACATCGAGGTGGACATCAAACCCGACGACTTGAGGATTGACATATTTCACAGCGGGGGTGCCGGCGGACAGAACGTCAATAAGGTAGCTACCGCGGTGCGTATCACCCATTTACCAAGCGGTTTGGTTGTTATCTGCCAGGATGAACGTTCCCAGTTGAGAAACCGTCAGAAAGCGATGGCTGTTCTTCGCGCCCGCCTTCGCGAAGCCGAAGTGAACCGCCAGGAAGAAGCGATTACAAAAGACCGTCAATCTCAGGTCGGTACGGGTGAACGTGCGGAAAAGATCCGCACCTACAATTTCCCCCAGGACCGCATTACCGACCACCGCATCGGACTGACGCTGCACAATCTCCCGAAGATATTGGCCGGGGAACTCGACCCTTTAGTAGATGCTTTAGCTACCACCGAGCAGGCCAAACAGCTTCAAGCGCAAACGGTGTGAAGGATCCTTTCAATTGTCATTCCCGCTTTTCTATTGTCATTCCCGCGAAAGCGGGAATCCAGTATAGATAAGGTCAGCGAAATTCCCAAATTCCGTTTTCCTTTCCAGTATTTGAAACTGGTTGTCGAAGTAAAATAGTAAATAATCACCTATGATAGAAACCAGCATTAAGATAAAAGAAGCCCTGGAACACGGCCGGAGAACTTTTGCCGCCTCCGATATCGAAGACCCCAAGCTCGAAGCCGAAGTGCTGTTGCGGCATGTCCTTAATATCGATCGCGTCCGGTTATATCTCGACACAGGACGGGAACTCAGTGCCGCCGAATACGCTACTTATCGGCTGGTTCTCAAACGGAGGCTCAACGGCGAACCGTCGGCTTACATCACCGGTCACCGAGAATTTTTCGGCCTCGATTTTTACGTCGATTACCGCGTTCTGATTCCCCGTCCGGAAACCGAGATAATGGTGGAAACCGCCCTTGAGTTTGCCTCGGCACGACCGGTGCACCTTATCGCCGATATCGGTACAGGCAGCGGCGCTGTTGCCGTCAGTCTGGCCACCCGGCTTACCAGGGCAACGATCTATGCCGTCGATATTTCCGATGAGGCTCTCACAGTCGCGGCAGAAAATGCCCGAAAGCACGGCGTTTCGGACCGGATTCGCTTTCTCCGGGGAGACCTGCTCGCCCCCATACCGGAGGCGGTCGACATGATTATTGCTAACCTTCCTTATGTAAAGGAGGCGGAACTGCGTGAGGTGAACACCTGGGGGTATGAACCGGCCCTGGCTTTGGACGGCGGTAAAGATGGACTCGACGTGATCCGCCGGCTGATCGGTCAATTAAAGGGGAAGCTCAAACCGGGAGGTGCTTTACTGATGGAGATCGGCGCCGGGCAGGGAAGCGCCGTTACCGAAATTCTGGCGGATACTTTTCCTCGTTCGGAGCTGCGGCTGATTTCCGACGGCGCCGGCTTCGACCGGGTGGTAACACTGACCATTACTTAGCCTCGCAAGGCGAGGCCTTGCAAATTTGCAAATAGAGTGCATAATTAATACATGCCTGCAAAACACTCACGAAAAACGTACGCAACAAACGGCTATTATCATCTCTATAACCGGGGAGTGGAAAAAAGAATTATTTTCAAGGACCAGCAGGATTATGGCGTTTTTCTTTAGTATTTAAAAGAGTAACTTCTACCGAAGGACGAAACAGAACTTAACAAATAGCTTTAGGATCCAGACACATCCTATCAGGAAAAAGATAAGGTTTTAAAACTGTTGCGATTAAACAATTTTGACCAGGAAATTACTCTCTTCGCCTATTGCCTTATGCCAAATCATTTTCATTTATTTATCAAGCAAAAAAGTATGGGGGCAATAGATAAATTTATGAATTCTTTGGGAACAAGGTATACGATGTTCTTTAATCGAAAATATAAAAGGGTGGGATCTTTGTATCAAGGCGTTTATAAGGCCGTTCCAATCACGAATGATGCTCAATTTATATATTTGTCAAAATACATCCACAGGCAAGCCCTAGCTTTGCAAGGCGAGGCCTTGCAAGGACAACCATCTTCGTATGAAGAGTATTTAGATAAAAGAAATACGAGGTGGGTACATCCAGAAGAAGTTTTAGAATTTTTTTCTAAGACAAATCCCCTGCTGTCCTATAAAAACTTCGTTACAGAATCGATCGAATCTGGTCTTTTACATGATATTGATCTTGATGAGGATTAGCCTCGCAAGGCCTCGCCTTGCAAATGTTGACCAGCTATTTTGGTCATGGGGGCATATTTTGAGAATAAACCCGATTCGCTGCGCAATAATTCTCTTCATGGTCGTTTTGAGCGTCGTTGCTGTTGGATGTGACCGAACCGGTACAAAAATCAACACCACTGCCAACGCCACGATACCTGATGGAAGTTGGCTCCCTTCCAAATTCAGTGAAATAGACGTAATCCATGTAGGTAGTGGCTCTTCGTTCGTATCTTTTAGCGGACCTGCGGGATTACCTGACGGGACAATTTTGCTTTCGGCGCTATATGAGGACGGTAAACTACTTTCCAGATGGCCTGTAAATCAGCCTATTGTCGTTGAAAATGGTACCTGGGAAGTAAAGATTTCATTGGGAGTCAAAGGTCAGCCACCCGCTCTCCGCTCCGGTCCAAGTTACCTTTTTATTGTGTGGCGAAAAGATAACCCCGCAAGTTTAGCGGGCCAGCCTTTTGATTTGATCGGCCCGCCGGCGGCGCCTTAATGAGTGGGGATACCGCCTCGTTGACTCCTAAACCTTTTCCGCTTTCTCCGCCTGCCTTTCCGCGACTATCTTTTGTACGATGTTGGGCGGCGTTTCCTGGTAATGGTCGAATACGACGCAAAAAGTGCCCCGCCCCTGGGTCTTCGACTTAAGGTCTATAGAATACCGCTGGACTTCGGCTAAAGGCACCTGTGCCGTTATCTCGTTGTAGCCATCCTCGGGGTTCATGCCGTGCACCTGGGCACGTTTTGTATTCAAATCGCCGATAATTTCCCCGGTATATTCCTCGGGCACTTTAACGGTCAAATTTACCACGGGCTCCAGGATCACCGGCCTGCCGTCCGTCAGTCCCTTCTTGACCGCACCCGCGCCGGCGATTTTGAAGCAGATTTCCGATGAGTCCACGGGATGGAAACTGCCGTCGTAAACGATTACTCTCACATCGGTCACCGGAAACCCTGCCAGGACGCCTTCGTGAACGGCCTCGTGGACGCCTTTTTCCACAGCGGGAATAAAATTAGTGGGTATTCTCCCACCGACAACTTTGCTCTCGAACTGCACGCCGCTGTTCCGCGGCAGCGGTTCTACTTTGAGTATCACGTGCCCGTACTGGCCGTGGCCGCCGGACTGCTTTTTATGTTTGTACCCAGCATCCGCCCCCACGCTCACGGTTTCCCGGTAAGGCACCCTGGGCGTTTTCAGCTCGACACCAACGCCGAACTTACGCTGCATTTTTTCCGCCGCCACGGCAAGCTGGACATCCCCTATTCCGGACAGGATCGTTTCGGCGGTGTCGGCATCACGGCGGATATGCAGGGTCGCATCTTCTTCGACAAGTCTTGACAGGGCAGCCCCCAGCTTGTCCAGGTCGGTCTTCGTTTTAGGATAAACCGCTTCGCTGAAGGCCGGCTTCGGGAAAGCGAGCGGCACCAGCTTTATCGGCTTTTCATGGGAGCAAAGCGTATCTCCGGTATTCGTCACGTTTAATTTCGCCACCGCGCCGATATCGCCGGTGCCGACCATGGCTACCGGCTCCTCGGTCTTGCCGCGGACCAAGTATAACTGGCCGATACGCTCAGGTTCATTACGCGTGGAATTCCACACCTGGGAGTTGCTGGTCAGCGCGCCGCGGTAGACGCGGAAATAAGTCAGCTTACCCACATAAGGATCGGCGGTTGTCTTGAATACCAGGGCTGCCGGAGGAGCATCGGGAGCCGGGTCGAGCATCTCGACCGAACCCGATGCCCCAATCGCGGCCACGCCGTGCTCCTTCGGTGAAGGCATATAGCGACTGATCGCGTTCAACAGCAGGCTTGTCCCGATATTTTGCAGGCCGGAGCCGGCAAATATCGGCGATATCTTGCCCGTCACAACGGCCTTTCTTAAGCCTTTATCTAGTTCGTCGAGGCTGATCTCTTCACCGCCGAGGTATCTTTCCAGCAGCGAATCGTCCACTTCGGCGATAGCTTCCACCAGCTTCTCGCGGAGGGCATCAACCTCGTTTTTCAGCTCGGCCGGTACTTCGCCTTCATTGGCCGCCTTCCCGGTGTAGCTTTTGCGGGTCAGGAGATCGATAACACCGGTAAAGGTAGCATGTGCCCCGATGGGAAGCTGTACCGGCAGGCACTTCGCCCCCAGTTTAGCCTGAATTTCCTTTACCGCTTTATTGAAATCGGCGTTTTCCCGGTCCATCTTGTTGACCATGATGAGCCGCGGCAGGCCCGCTTCGCCGG
>JAUSGV010000013.1 GCA_030648675.1 Dehalococcoidales bacterium | reverse complement strand
TAGAAGCCACCAGAGACCTTCCCAGAACTGCATCCGAGTGCAAGGTCGAAATCACGTTTGTGTTACCCTCAAACAAATACCCCACGGATTGTCCTTACGGGTCCGATTTGGACAATCTTCTAAAGCGATTCTTCGATGCCTTGAATAAGACTATTTTTCTTGACGTTGCTGGCAAAGACGGGTCGGTTGTTGAATTAACTGCATTCAAAAGGAAGGCAACGGATGCCGACCCGACCGGCGCATATCTCAATATTCGGGAAATTAAGCACAATCTAGTAAACAATCCGATAACTAAAAGAGGTCGACTATGACAAGACTGACGGAGCAGGAACAGCAGGAAATTATCCGCTATCTGGAAGCCGATAAACCTCTGCCGGATAAGTATCGCTTTCTCCTTTTTGGAGACAAGCGGGAAGTGGAACTGGTCTGGAATGGTAAGACCAGCGAGGTCAGTCAGGTAGTCCTGCCCTTCCAAGTCATCGAACAGGTGGACGAGCCGCGCTCCGAGAAGGACACCAAGTTACAGTACACCATGTTCGATTTGGACGCCCGCGGCCGTCAGTTAAAAGGCTGGACAAATAAACTCATCTGGGGCGATAACAAACTTATTCTTTCCTCGTTGAAGAACGGCCCTATGCGTGAGGAGATTGAAAAGCAGGGCGGCATCAAGCTGATTTACATCGACCCGCCTTTCGACGTGGGCGCTGATTTCAGTATGGACATCGAGATTGGGGATAATACTTTCACTAAAAAGCCCAGCATATTGGAAGAAATTGCCTTCCGCGACACTTGGGGTAAGGGAGCCGATTCGTTTATCGCGATGGTCTATGAGCGGCTGATGTTAATGCGGGATTTGCTGGCAGACGACGGCAGTATTTATGTTCATTGTGACTGGCGAGTGAATAGTTATATGCGGCTAATTCTGTCCGATGTTTTTGGTGAGGAGAATTACGTAAATCAGATTTGTTGGAGAAGAACAACAGCTCACGGTGACGCAAAACAAGGGGCAGTGCACTACGATACTGTAGATGATACGATCTTGTTTTTTTCTAAATCCAGTGATCACAAAATATGGAATACTCAATATGTTCAATTTTCCGATGAGCAAATCGAGCAACAATATAACAAGTTCGAGAATGGACGGCGCTATCGTCTGGTCACACCAACGGCTGCAAAACCTGGGGGTGACACTCTGTATGAATGGAAGGGGGTACCACCTCCAAAGGGAAGATATTGGGCATATTCAAAAACTAAGATGGAAGAATTTGATAAAGCAGGGAAACTTTATTATTCGAACACCGGACAACCCTATATCAAGTATTTCCTTGATGAGAGGCCAGGAGTTGCTGCTTCAACCGTCTGGTTCGATATGTTACTGGCACCCACAGCCAAGGAGAGAGTCGATTACCCTACCCAAAAGCCAGAAGCTTTACTCGAACGCATCATCAAAGCCTCCTCTAACGAAGGTGATTTGGTTGCTGATTTCTTTGTCGGCTCCGGCACAACAGCCGCAGTGGCGGAAAAGCTGGGGCGCAAGTGGATTGTCAGCGACTTGGGTAAGTTCGCCATCCACACCACCCGCAAACGTCTAATTGGAGTCCAGAGGGAGTTGAAAGCCGAGGGGGAAAATTACCGCGCCTTTGAAATCCTCAACCTGGGTAAATATGAGCGTCAACACTACATCGGCGTCAATCCCAACCTGCGTCAAGCCGAACAGCAAAAACAACTGGAACAAAAAGAGGCTGCTTTCGTCGACCTCATCCTGCGGGCATACCGCGCCGAAAAGACCGAGGGGTTTAAGACGTTCAGTGGGAAAAAAGCCGGGCGGTTGGTAGCTGTTGGGCCAGTCAACCTGCCCGTTACCCGCCTCTTTGTAGAAGAAGTTATTTTAGAGTGCCGACAGAAACACATCAGCCGGGTAGACATTCTCGGCTTTGAGTTTGAAATGGGGCTGTTCCCCAACGTGCTGGACGAAGCCAAGTCTAAAGGCATAGACATCGCCCCGAAATACATCCCGGCTGAGGTCTTCGACAAGCGGGCGGTCGAAAAGAACCAGGTGGTCTTCCACGATGTTTCTTTCATCGAAGTTAAGCCGCACGTTAAGAAGAATAGCGTTGCGGTAGAGTTGACCGACTTCTCAGTTTTCTATTCGCAGGATTCCATCGCCGCCGCCGAAGCCAGTCTGAAAGATAAAGGCAGTAAAATCGTGGTGGAAAAGGGGCAGATTGTGAAGGTGAGCAAGGATGCGAGCGGCATCGTCAGCCGCGAAGTGCTTACTCAGAACTGGACGGACTGGATTGATTACTGGGCGGTGGATTTCAACTTTGAAAGTAAGCGTGAAATCATCCGCGTGAAGAAGGCATTAGCGACCGACCAGACCGTTTTTTCTGGAATAGAAACGGGGCAAGGGCAACTCGAAGAATGGGAAGAAGTCTGGACCGGGGATTACGTCTTCGAAAACGAATGGCAGTCGTTCCGCACTAAGAAAGATCGTTCGTTAGAGCTTACCAGCGTTGCCCATGAATGCCCTCCGGGGCAGCGCAAGCTGGCGGTAAAAGTTGTGGACATTTTTGGCACGGACACGATGACCATCGTCGAAGTAAACGTGGGGGGAAAAGCGTAATGGCGAAGATTAAAGTGAAAGGCACTGAAATATCTGTAATTACGATAAACGACAACGATTATATCTCCCTGACGGACATGCTTAAAGCCAAAGATGGTGAATTCTTTATTTCTGACTGGTTGCGCAATCGAAATACAGTTGAATTTCTCGGCATTTGGGAAACAGTCTATAACCCAAATTTTAATTACGGCGAATTCGCCATAATTAAAAGCCAGGCCGGCCTGAACAACTACAAAATCAGTGTCAAAGAGTGGGCGGAAAAGACAAGAGCAATCGGGTTGAAAGCTACTGCCGGAAGATATGGAGGCACCTATGCACACAAAGATATAGCTTTTGAATTCGGCATGTGGATAAGTGCCGAGTTCAAAATATATCTGATAAGAGAGTTCCAGCGACTCAAAGATGAAGAACTAAAGCAACTCGGTTGGGATATACGGCGGAACCTGACCAAAATAAACTACCGGATTCATACCGATGCTATAAAGGCAAACCTCATCCCCCCGGAACTGACTCCTCAACAGGTGGTCTACGCCTCGGAAGCGGATATTCTGAACATGGCCTTGTTCGGTATGACCGCAGGGGAATGGCGTGACAGCCATCCCCGCGAAAAGGGTAATATCCGAGATTACTCGAATGTGTCCCAACTCGTTTGCCTGTCCAACCTGGAAAATCTGAACGCCCTTTTCATACGGGAAAAGATGTCGTCAGCAGAGCGGCTTCATAAGCTGAATCAGATTGCCATCCAGCAGATGAGACTATTAACGGATGACGCAAGAATCAAGCAGCTTGAAGCGGGGGACAAATAATGGCGCTCCATAAGGACTTCCCCGAATCGCCCTACGCGATCCTTGATCCGGCCATGCGCTGGTTCCCAGCGGATGAAGCCCTGCGGGAAACCAGTATGGACAAACTCATGCCGCCGCTTGTCCCCCAACTGCGCAAGAAAGTGAAGGAGTGGCGGGACAGCGGCTATGTTGGGGCGACGGACACCAGCCGCAGTTTGCTCAACTGGTGGTTCAACACCCCGCACCTCCTCCAACAGACCGATGGTACGATGGCTGAATTCCAGTATTACTTTGCCCAGCGCGAGGCTCTGGAGACCATCATCTACTTGTACGATGTGGTGGGGGTCAAGGATAAATACGACCTGATGCGCTTTGATAGCTCCGGAGCAGTCTCTACCGGGATGTTTGACGAAACCTGGCGTCGCTTTGTGGTGAAGATGGCAACCGGTTCCGGTAAAACCAAAGTGCTGAGTCTAGTATTGGCCTGGAGTTTCTTCCACAAATTGTATGAGCCGGAGTCAGGACTAGCCCGGAACTTTCTGGTAATCGCTCCCAATATCATCGTATTAGACCGCATTTATAAGGATTTTCAGGGTCTGTGCATCTTCTTGAAAGACGACCCGGTCTTACCAGACAATGGCGTGGACGGCCGTAACTGGCGCGATGATTTTCAACTGACACTGCATAAACAGGACGAAGTACGCATTGCCCAGCCCACCGGTAATATCTTCCTGACCAACATCCACCGCGTCTATGCCGGCGATGACATTCCCGCTTCCCCCGATGACGAGGACATGCGGGATTACTTCCTGGGTAAACGACCCTCCGGCGCAACCAACGAGTCTAAAGTGGACCTGGGCATGATTGTACGGGATATCGACGAGTTGGTAGTACTCAATGATGAGGCACACCATATTCATGACCCGCGTATGGCATGGTTCAAATCCATTGAGGACATCCACAACCGCCTGAAGCAAAAAGGGGCAGCACTCTCTCTTCAAGTGGACGTGACCGCTACACCGAAGCATGATAACGGGGCTATTTTCGTGCAGACGGTGGCTGATTACCCGTTGGTGGAGGCGATTAAACAAAACGTGGTCAAGCACCCGGTGCTACCCGATGCCCCCAGCCGGGCTAAACTCGTAGAACGCCAGAGTGCCAAGTTTACGGAAAAGTATGCCGACTATATTCATCTAGGAGTTCTCGAGTGGCGTAAAGCTTTTGCCGAGCATGAAAAGATGGGCAAAAAGTCGATTCTATTCGTCATGACCGACGATACCAAAAACTGCGACGACGTGGCCGAGTACATGGAAGACACTTACCCGGATTTTAAGGACGCAGTGCTTGTTATTCACACTAAGAATAACGGTGAGATTTCAGAATCGACATCAGGAAAAAGTAGAGAGGAAATGGATTGGTTTCGCAAGCAAGCCAACGAAATTGACGGGCTGGACAGTCCATATAAAGCGGTTGTCTCTGTGATGGTCCTTAAAGAGGGCTGGGACGTTAAGAACGTTACAACGATTGTGGGACTGCGTGCCTATTCCGCCAAGAGCAATATTTTACCAGAACAAACCCTGGGACGCGGCCTGCGAAAAATGTACCCCGGCTCCATAGAAGAATATGTTAGTGTGGTAGGCACCGATGCTTTTATGGACTTCGTAGAGTCTATACAGGCTGAGGGAGTAGTGCTTGAGCACAAGCCCATGGGAGAAGGTACCCAGCCCAAAACGCCGCTGGTGGTGGAGATTGACCAAGACAACGTCAAGAAAGACATAGATACGCTGGATATTGAAATCCCAGTGATGACGCCCCGCGTCTACAGGGAATATAAGAACCTGGTCGATCTGGATGCGACGGCTTTGGAACATCAGCGTGTAGCCTATCTTCAGTTCAGTGAGGAAGAACAGCGGGAAATTGTATTTAAGGACATTACTACCGGCGAGATAACGCACACCACAATCCTTAATACGGCAGGCATCGCTGATTACCGCAGCGTAATCGGGTACTTTGCACAGAATATCATGAAGGATTTGCGGCTGGTGAGTGGTTACGACGTGCTATATGGCAAGGTCAAAGAATTTGTGCAAGACGAGCTGTTTGACAAGCATGTAGAACTGGAAAGCCCCAACACCTTGCGCAACCTATCGGAACTGGCCGCTACGAAAACTCTGCTGGAAACGTTCAAGAAGGCGATTAACGCTCTCACCGTTAAGGACAAGGGCGACGCTGAAATCCGCGATACCATCAAACTGCGGCAGACACGCCCCTTCGTGGCCAAAGAACAGGGCTATCTTATCCCTAAAAAGAGCGTCTTTAACAAGATTATCGGCGACCATAATTTTGAACTGCTGTTCGCCCGCTTTCTGGAAGACTGCGAAGACATTATTTCGTATGGCAAGAATTATATGGCGGTACATTTCAAGCTGGATTACGTAAACGCGGACGGCGATATCTCCAACTACTACCCTGATTTCTTTGTAAAGCTGTTTGATAAACGAATCTTTATAGTCGAAACCAAAGGACGGGAAGACTTGGACGTGCCGCTTAAGTTGCAACGGCTTCGGCAATGGTGCGAGGACATCAATCAGGTTCAGTCCGACATAACCTATGATTTCGTATATGTGGACCAGGAAAGCTTCGAGAAATACAAACCTACTGCCTTCCAACAATTAGTCGATGGCTTCCGGGAATACAAAGAGAAAACGTAACATGGCTCTGCTCTGAGCTGTGCGGTTTAACGGAGGAGGAGATTGGGGTGGTGGAAGGGAAGAAGTAAAAGGAGACTATACTATGGCAGAATTTGACGCAACTAAAATGGATAACGCAGCCAAACAAGCCGATGCGGAGCTGGAGCAAATTAAGGGGCTGGGGGCTGGGGATTAGGGGCTAGGGACTAGGGACTTGGGACTGGGGACTGGGGATGACAAGAGGGGCTGGAATGACAATAATGGTTTACTTCCGCCGGATATAAACGGTTGGGTAAAATTCTAGCAGATAGATGGGAGTCACC
>JAUSGV010000004.1 GCA_030648675.1 Dehalococcoidales bacterium | reverse complement strand
CTGGAACGCAGTGGGTGCAGTGCAGGCGGCTTTGCTGTTGTATGCCAAACTGAAATACGGGAAAGACCACTTAGTTCAAAGTTCAAAACTGAATAGTTAGAAGTTAAAGAGCCGCTGATTCCCAACTAAGCAGTAGACTTCTTTCTCCGGCTCCGCCATCTGAAGAATATAACAATGCCTCCAATAGTTAGCCAGACAGGGCTGAAAATCCCTACCCAGATGAGAACGTTCAATACCACTCTCCCGGACATGGACAGAGCCCGCCATGCGGTTCTGGCGACGCTGTTCCCGCTCCAGCCTCCGGTTACGGTTACCGTCCGCTCGTCGGTTGCAACGTTGCCGTGGCTGTCCGTCACTTTCAGGGTGACTTTACGGTCTGCCGCGGTGGCGTAAGAATGGGTCGGGACCTGTTTATTGCTGGTGACTTTATCACCGAAGTTCCACTCGTAACTGAAGGGACTAAAACCACCGGTAATATCCGCGCGGAACGAGATGGTCTCGTCTACGTCGACCAAAGGCCTTTCCGGAGTAAATTTTACGATGAGTTTTGACTGCTGCAAAGTAATCGTAATCAGCGAGGTGGACGAGGTTTGCTCCAAATATTGAATCTGCCCTTTGGTTACTTCGATATCCTCCCTTGTCTTCTGCAGTTCTCTTTGAACCGAGAGGATA
Source organism: Dehalococcoidales bacterium (assembly GCA_030648675.1). Classification (GTDB taxonomy): domain Bacteria; phylum Chloroflexota; class Dehalococcoidia; order Dehalococcoidales; family UBA2162; genus JAUSGV01. Next base: position 4,111 of record JAUSGV010000004.1, on the reverse strand, counting down.
TCGGTTACGGTGGTAGCTTTCCCCAAAATCACCAGAAATTGCTGCTCGGTAGCTAAAAGGTTGTTCAGTCTGGAATTAAGGTCGGTGTACTGCTGCATGACATCGTTGGCCGACGTCGATTGGGATTTTACCTCTTGGGCAAACCCGCTGATCGCACTCATTGCGTTCTCGAATTCGTCAGCGGGGACTCGGATAACGATCGACCCGGTGGAGCCTTGCTCGATGGGAGGTATCTGAGAAGATACGACAAATCCCTTTTTCTGTTCGGTAAGGGTAGTGATCTGGGCGACGGCATTTTTGATATCGTCGACCATGATGAGCATGCTGCCGTTCCGGACAATGAGGCGGGCGGTGATATCCTGGGCCTGCTGGGCGATATCACCTGAAATTTGGGGAATCGCTGGCGGCGTAGTTGTAGGGAGACTAGGGATCCCGGCGGGACTGGGTACGGTAGGTGCTTCACGTGGCGGGGTAGTAGCCTCACCTCTACTCCCGCTTGGGGCAGTCTCTGTTGCGCGAGGCGCGGCGGAACAAGAAACAACGAGCAGAATTATGGGAATGAGTAATAGTATTTTTGATGTTCTCATAACTTCACCTCACGATTACTATATGCATATGACACCGCACCTGACCCGGTCCGTCCGTCGACTTGATACCGTTACTTTTTACAAGATAAAGCCGCTGTGCTTGCTGCACTCACTACATATTACTATATGCGGTTATTGACGAAAAGGTTCATTCTGAAGTTAAACAGAAAAGCTATCAGCGATCAGCTAAAAGCGCGGAATAAAAATTTACCGAGATTGCCACGCCTCCGCTAGAAGCGGATGGCTCGCAATGACAGATTGGGGACGACTGGATTCCGTATCACGGTACGGAATGGTTCTTAACTGCGGATTGAACTGGGGCTTCGCACAGGGGTCTGGTAGCACAGGCGTCTAGTGGCACAGAGCTTGCCCCGTATCGCGATACGGGGCGTCTCGCCAGTGAAAATAAGAATTGAAAGGTTAGAACTAATACTGAAAGCCAAAACAGGACGAAATCCCTCTCATTCTCCCTTTGCGAAAGGGAGAGAATAAGGGGTTTCCCCGATCACAAACGCCACGGCGTAATCGCGGGAATCGGAAAGACTGACCGCGAGTTCGCCTAATCCCAGGTCTTCCGCCCGGTTTCGTGCCTTGCCGCATAGTGAGACCAGCGGTTTCCCCTTCGCATCGTGGAGGATTTCAATCTCCCGCCAGCCAACTCCCTTTGTCCCCGTCCCGAGCGATTTCATGACGGCTTCCTTGGCGGCGAAGCGCGAAGCCAGTCGTGACGGCTTGTTGCGGCAGACGCTCAGTTCGGCATCGGTGTAAACGCGGTGCAAAAAGCGTTTTCCGAAGCGCTCCACCGCTTTTTCGATACGTTCTATTTCGATAATGTCGACGCCAAGACTATGCATATTATCCCATTGTACGGATTGAAAGTATTGGCGTCAACCATACCGGCGGACGCCGGGTGTCCAGGCCTACCCGAAGCGAAGCTTGAGATGTAAAGAACACTAGGCTCTGGATCAGGAAAGCTAAATTCGAAGCTCTAAATCCGATACCTCCCTCATGTTTTTTCGGCACCACCATTGTAGGGGGGGTACCGCAGCACTTTCTATAAGCAAAGACAGATTCATGGATTCCGGCCTTCGCCGGAATGACAATTAATGGAAATGGCTTTAATCTTAGCAATGATAGTTGTGGTACCGGGTACAGGCAGTCTAAACCGCTAAATCCCGTCGTGTAAACGCCGGGATAGAGAGCACAAAAAATACGATCACCAGCCCGACCAATACCAGGAAGTGGCCACCGTCTATGCCGTTCTTCAACGTGTTAGGCTCGACGTATTGATAAAACGGTGAGAGAAAGCGCCAGTCTTTGAGACCTTCGACCAGGCCGCCGAGGGTATTGAGCAGAAACGCAACTACCGCTAACCCGCCGGAGATTCCGAGGCTCATCCCGCGGTTCCCCGTCATGCAGCCGAGCAATAGGGCAAGAGCCGCGAAAACCATGGACAGTGCCAGTACGTTGAGGTTTGCCTCCGCAACCTTAAGCAGGCTGATGTCGATACCGATTACCCATGAGCAGACCGCAATCCCCAACCAAAGAACAAACGCCAACAGCAACATGCTAGAAATAATATACCCGAATTTTGCCGCTACCGCGCTCCACCGCGGAACAGGGTTAGCCAGCAAAAAGTCCAGCGTACCTTTTTCTTCCTCTCCGGCAATAGCTCCGGCTCCGGCGCCGATGCCGAATATCAGGAAAAGGAGAGGTACCATGAAACCATAGAGTTCGGCAGTAAAATATCCTGCCGGCGTCGAATAGTCGGTCAACTCTCCGCCGATGAAACCTTTCATGGCCTCTGGAAGTTCCTGGATATACTTATCGAGGGACGGCATTGAGCGGATGCTCGGATATAACGCCGACATTACGACTGCCATTGCCAGGAGTCCGATACACCAGTAAAGCAGGGAACGCCGCTGTTCCTTCAGTACTTTTATAATGATCTTAATCACCAGCATATTCGCTACTCGTAAAAGGACATAAATATCTCTTCGAGAGATGCCTCGTGGCTCACGATATCGACCACTTCGAACTTTGCCGCGGCTTTGACGAGGGCGTCCAGCGAACCGGTCACATTGCAGGTGAGCAGGTCGCCCTGCACGGAAACGTCTTTGACACCCGAAATTCCGGCAAAACTGTCTAACGGGACGACCCGGGCGAAATGGATTTCCAGCTTGCGCATAGTTTTAGACTTGAGCGCGCCGATGGTCTCGACTGTAACCAGCTTTCCCTCACGGATGATGCCGACACGGTCGCAGACCTTTTCGGCTTCGGGCATTATATGTGACGAGAGAAAAACGGTGCGGCCTTCCTTTTTTGTTTCCTCGAGCAGGTGATAAAACTCGTGCTGCATCAGCGGGTCCAGGCCGTTGGTCGGTTCATCCAGAATGACTAGTTCCGGCTTGTTCATGAAAGCCTGGATAAGGCCTATCTTCCGCTTGTTGCCGTGAGACAGTGTCTTTATGCGTCTTGGGAGATCGCATTCGAACCGCGCCGCCAGAGTTTGAACGTAGTGCCAGTCCAATCCGCCGCGCAGGTTCCCGATGTACTTCAGCAGGTCTTCCCCCGTCATGTTGCCATAAAGTTCGAGATCACCTGCGAGATAACCGATACGGCGGTGGATATCGACGCTGCTGGCTCTGCTATCGAGTCCGAATATCTTCGCCTCACCGCGCGTCGGGCGGATGAAGTCGAGCATGGTACGTATGGTGGTGGTTTTGCCGGAACCGTTCGGCCCGAGATAGCCGAAAATTTCACCACGCACGACCTCGAGATTTACGTTCTCGATGCCGAGCCGTTTCCCGTAATGCTTGGTCAGATTTGCTGTTTGGATGATCGAATCGGCGCTGCACATTGTTTTTATCTACGGCATAAAACGGCTCGATTATATTCCGGCGCGTTGCTTATAGCAAGACCCCAATGTAATTGTCACCGTGATGGTCAGGTCAAGAAAATCAGAAATCTCCCTTAATCCCTCTTTATAAAAGAGGGAAATATCTCCCTTTTGTAAAGGGAGAATAAGTGGGATTTTGCTCCAATTCCTATTAAGTATAAACCGCGACAACAACCGCTTCCCTCGCATTATGCTGGTCGAAGAACACCATTGCCACCTTCCTTCCGGCGATCATTTCCTCCGGCGGCAGGTTACGGGCGACAGCGATATCCTCCAGGTAAACTTTAAGACTGCTGGCAAGCTGTACGACAGCCGTGTAATTACTTGCATTGAAACTCTTTAAGATGCCTTTACGAATGGTCATGCTCATGCCTCCTTGATGTTTGGTTTTCTTTACATGAGGAGAGGCCATCTAATTGTCATTGCGAGTTTCGGCATCGAGCCGAACCGAAGCAATCTATACCAATTTACCGAGATTGCCACGGGCTTCGCCCTCGTAAAGACATGGCCGAATCGTAATCAATTTTTACACTTTGCGATAATTTCTTCCGAAAGGGGAGAGAAAACCCTCTTATTTGTTTTGTTTGTTTATTCGCTTTTGGACTTTTGAAAATTGTTTCGAAAT
>JAUSGV010000048.1 GCA_030648675.1 Dehalococcoidales bacterium | reverse complement strand
AGTTCTCCATCGGGAACATCGGTCAGAAGCTCGAAATACTGTAAAACCCTGTTGTCGGCGATGGACATTATTTTGCCGTATTTTTCTTTTGCCGGTTCGGCGACGGCAATGTAGTTCCCCAGGCTCTTGCTCATCTTGCGGGCACCGTCGGTCCCCACGAGCAAAGGCGTCATAACGCACTGCTGGGGCCGCTGCCCTACCATTTCCTGCAACTGACGCCCGGCCAGGATATTGAATTTCTGGTCGATGCCGCCGAATTCGACGTCGGACTGAATTACCGTCGAGTCGTAGGCTTGCAGCAAGGGATACAGCAATTCGGTCACAGCGATAGGCCGCTGCTCGGTAAAACGCTTGTTAAAATCGTCGCGGGCCAGCAACTGGGCCACGGTGAAACGGCTGGTCAGCCGGATGACGTCGGCAAGGGAAAACTTCCCGAACCAATCGCTCTGCCACCGTACCTCGGTCTTGCTCTTATCGACGATCTTGAAAAACTGCTCCATATAGGTGCGGGCATTGGTTTTGACCTGTTCCGCGGTAAGCATCGGGCGGGTAACGGAAGCACCGGACGGATCGCCGATCTGTGCCGTCCAATCCCCGACGATAAGCACCACCTGGTGTCCCTGCTCCTGGAATTGACGCAGCTTGCGCAGTGCGACCATGTGCCCGAGGTGGATATCGGGAAAGCTCGGGTCGAAACCCTCTTTCAGGCGAAGTTTTTTTCCGGAGCCGAGCAGTACGCTTAATTCCGAGCGTACGATAACCTCCGCGACCCCTCTATTCAGTAAATATTCGATATTATTATTCATGAGATTGCTTAGTAATAATCTACCATACCGGCGGAAGCCGGTATCCAGGATACCCCACGTTTTTGAGACTGAATTTCTGGATTCCGTGCCTGCACGCAGAAGTGCGTTATGGCACGCAGGCGTGTCGAGGCACGGAATGGTTTCGGTGCCTCCTATTCATCGATGTACCGGAACTGGTTGTTGTCCTGAGAAGCCAGCATAGCCCGCCCTTTCACGATGTCCTTGGCGATCTGTTTTTTCAATTCTTCCACGCTTTCAAACTTCTTCTCGTCGCGCAGCCGGCCGATAAAATCCAAGCGGGCTTCGTGGCCGTAAACATTCCCCTCAAAATCGAGGATATGGCTTTCGATAGTGCGTTCCACGCCGCCGAAGGTCGGCCTCCGGCCGATATTAGTCATAGACTGATAGGTTTTGCCGTCGATAATAGTCCGCGTCGCGTAAACGCCGTCGGGCGGTAGAGCCTGGCTAGAGTCCACGTCCAGATTAATGGTGGGGAAACCCAACTGCGAGGTGCCGCGGTGGGTACCGCTGACAACCCTGCCCAGCAAGCTGAACGGTCTGCCCAGCATGGAATTCACTTTCTTGATATCTCCGGCGGCCATGGCCTTCCTGATAGCAGTACTGCTCACCACGGCACGGCTAACCCTTCTCGGCGGCACGACCATGATATCGAAATTCTTTTCCCGTCCCATTTTACGCAGGGTTTCGATATCGCCCTCGCGATTGCGGCCCAGGGCGAAGTCCGGTCCGACCACCAATCCCCTCATGCGGAGATATTTTTGCAGCAGGTCGACAAAGTCGCGGGCACCGATTTCAGCCATTTGAGAATCGAAGGACAGTGCGATCACGGCGTCGACGCCCTCGTTCCGGAGCAATTCGACTTTCTGCTCCGGGTCGGTCAAACGCGGCAGCGTGAGCGAGGGCGAGAGCACTTCGCGGGGATGCCGGCGAAAAGTTATCACGCCGCTGAGCATGTGCTGTTCCCGGGCCTTTTCCACCAGACGTGCTATCAGGTACTTATGCCCCTGATGAACGCCGTCGAAGACCCCGATGGTCAGGAGCATGTCCCTGTCCGGGTGGAAAACCGCCAGCTCGTCGCTTAAAGACATCAGCCTCCTCCGATATTAGCTATAAATACTAGCATAGAAGCAGGATATTACCAAGAACCTGCGAACTTTGTTGAAAAGGCCAATAAACAAGACTAGAAACCAGACAGACTAAAATCCGAAACACGAATATCGAAATTCAAAACAAATTCAAAACTTAAAATTCAAAAGTACCTCCCCTCCCTGAGATGCTTCCCCTTCGACAAGCTCAGGGCTAAAGGCTCACACGCTCAGCATGACAAGGGGGACGGATGCTTCGCCTTGATAAAATCGGGGCTCCAGCATGACACTTTCGGAGATTTGCGATGCTTGGCAACACCTTTTGACCCTTTCAACCGTGATTGCGAAGAGCCAAACGACGGAGTATTTCGGTAGCCTGTCATTCCGGCGAAAGCCGGAATCCAGCAATAATAAAGTCTCTCTCCCCTTGCGGGAGAGATGTAAGTGAGGGGTAATCCAAGTTATTGTCGTTGCGAGATTCGAACTCAATTCAAACCGAAGCAATCTGGTTATCGCCATTCCCAGCCTCCCATCCCCAGCCCCTAATCCCTAATCCCAAGTCCCTGGTCTCCCAGTTTTTGGTTTTTAGCTTTAACTTTTTAATTGACACTGCGAAGCTGGATATGATACGGTTACGTTACGTCGCTTGGATGGGACACCACCGAGACGGCAAAATAATAGGAGACTTGTAAAAGCCTTCCCTGCTATTGCCGGGAAGGCTTTTGGTTTTGGGGAACATGAGGAGTCCGGTAATGTTAAAAATAGGATTTATCGGGGCGGGAACAGTAGGCTCGGCGCTCGCTTTGCAACTGGCAAACAAGGGCTATCATGTCGCGGCGGTATCGAGCCGCAACCGCGTCTCGGCCGAGAAACTGGCTAAGGCCGTACCCGGCTGTAAGGCCAACTACGATAACCAAGCCGTTGCCGACTGCTCCGACCTGGTGTTTATAACGACGCCGGATGACGTCATCGCCAAAATCGCCGGCGAGGTAAAATGGCGTCCCGGACAGAGCGTCGTGCACTGCAGCGGAGCGGATTCCACGGCAATTCTTGAACCGGCCCGTCGCTCCGGGGCAGCAGTCGGCTGTTTCCATCCCTTGCAGACCTTTGCCGGCGTCCAACGCGCAATGGAGAATATACCGGGATCGACCTTCGCCATCGAAGCCGAAGAACCGCTGATGACAGTTCTCAAAGAAATGTCATCAGCACTGGACAGCCACAGCATAGAGTTGAAGGCAGAGGATAAAGCGGTTTATCACGCCTCCGCCGTTATGGTCTCCAATTATCTGGTCACACTGGTAAAAATGGCCATCGACCTGTGGGAAACAATGGGTATTCCTAAAGAGGAAGCGACGCGGGCACTGCTACCGCTTTTGAAAGGAACCATCAACAATATCGAAACCATCGGGCTGCCGGGATGCCTGACCGGCCCGATCGCCCGGGGCGACGTCGGGACGATAAAGAAACATCTCGAGTCTCTCGAAAAGGCAGCCCCGGAACTGTTGCCGGCTTACCGCGAGTTGGCCCGGCAGACAATTCCGGTCGCTCTGGCTAAAGGCAAGATAAACGAACGGCAGGCAGAGGCCTTGAAATCTATTTTAGAAAATGAGCCCGT
>JAUSGV010000184.1 GCA_030648675.1 Dehalococcoidales bacterium | reverse complement strand
TCTGTGTTTAGTAGAGGGCGTGGCACACGGGCGAAGATGCGTGGCGGGGACACGGTCAAAACGCTTCGCAAAACACCTGTCCCCCAAAAAAGCGCCAAAGTTCCAGTAGGCAGGAGGGCTCAAAATGAGTAAGCCTAACCGATCAACGAAGACTGAAAACGCTGAAGCCGGGGGTGAAACCTATGTTATGCTATTGTTCGTAGCTGGTGACGAGCCAAACTCCAAACAGGCGAAGGATAACCTGAAACGCATCTGTGATACTCATTTGAACGGACGTCACCGGAATAAAATCATAGACGTGCTGGAGGATTTCCAGGCGGCACTGGAACACAATGTGCTGGTTACACCCACACTTATCCTGGTTGAACCTCCTCCGCAGGTCAGGATCTTTGGCAACCTGAGTGATACAAAAAAGGTCTTTGGTGCTCTCCGACTGACAGGAGGCTAATAATGAGCGCCAGGAAACCAACTTACGATGACAGGAAACCAACTTACGAGGAATTGACTCAACAACTGGCAGAGGCAAAGTGGGTCTTTGACGCATTACGTAGTGGAGAGATTGATGCCGTTGTCAGTGAGCGGGACGTCGCACTGCTACGTGCCAGAAAGCTGGAGACAGAATTACGCCGGTCTGAAGAGAACTTCCGCCGTTCTCTGGATGGTTCGCCATTGGGCGTACGTATTATCACTAGCGATGGCGAGACGACCTACGCTAACCGGGCGATGCTGGATATCTACGGCTACGACAGTATTGAGGAGCTGAGGACAACGCCCCCCCAAAAACGCTACACCCCGGAGAGCTACGCCGAACACCAGGTAAGAAAAGAAAAGAATCAGCGTGGCGAGTACGTCCCGTCTAATTATGAAATAAACATCGTGCGCAAGGATGGCGAAGTCCGCTGCCTTGAGATCTTCCGCAAGGAAGCGCTGTGGAACGGCAAGACACAGTTCCAGATACTCTACAGCGACATCACCGAGCGCAAGCGGGCGGAAAAACAACTGATACACCTGGCTTCATTCGCACAACTCAACCCCAACCCCATAATCGAAATCACTTTGAATGGCTACTTGAGTTATGTAAACCCTGCCGCCAAGTCCCTGCTAACCGATATTGAAAAACTCGGCGTCAAACATCCCTATCTGAATGGCTGGGTAGATATGGCGGAACAGCTTAAGAAAGCACCCGCCACACCCATTACACGGGAAGTACGAGTAGACGAGCGGGACTTCATACAGACCGTTCAGTATCTTGAGCAGCAGCACTCACTTCGCTTCTATGGTATAGATATCACCGAGCGCAAGCGAGCAGAGGAGATGTTAAGGGAGAAGGAGAGCAGGTTTAGTGATATCGCAGAGAATGCTTCAGAGTGAATTTGGGAGATTGATGCCAACGGGTGTCACTTTTCACGTTATGGACCCAGGTGGTGTGACCCTCAGGCAGCTAACCCCGACTCAGATACGGCTTCAGCGATAGTAGCGACAGGATTGCCCACGATGCCCGCCTGGACCGCGATAATAGCCGCATGGGTGCGGTTACGTGCCTCCAGCTTGTCGATAACGTTTCGGACGTGCTTTTTGGTAGTGTCCAAGGTGATACCCAATGTTACGCCGATTATCTTGTTCGGGTCTCCGTTCCCCATGAGCCTGAGCACATCGACTTCCCTCGCGGTGAGGTGAGCCGCCTCAGCCGTGCGCTCGGCAAGCGTCTTCCGGCCATTTTGAATCAGAGAATCCACGGCAGAGCGTAGCACAGTAGAACTCATCTGCGTGCCGCCCTCGACAATACGATGGATGCTCTGCAGCAACATTGCCGGTGACATGTCCTTAAGGAAGATGTATCCCGCCGCGCCTGCGTGGATGGCGTCAATTACATAGGAATCGTTGATGTTCTCCGTCAGCACCAGGACAGCTACCTCCGGGAATTGCTCTTTGATAAGCTTCGTCGCCTGGAATTCATCCAAGATGCTGGTCCATGTCCCGGTCAATACGATGCGGATAGGCCGTCCCTGGTCAGATGCTTGTTTCAGCTGTAGAAGAGTTTGATCCGCATCCGCAGCATATGGGATCAGCTCGATCCCATAATCCATAGCCAGGATAGCCTGCAGGCCTTCCCGGACAACTGGATTGAAATCAATCAGCAGTACCCGCACCGTTTTCAACTCCGCGCTCTCTGCCTCCCTCAGAATCAAAGGCTCTCGTGGGCTCTCTGCCACGCTAGCTGCATATCGCTTCTTTGTAATAGGTAGGTCCAATGTTTGAAGGACAACGGTAGCGTCTGAAAGGTCGCCGATTACGGATTTCCTGGGAAGTGGATATTCCCTGACGAGCGCCGGAGTTCCTATCACTTGGGCATCTTTAGCAGCTTGGGGAGCCTGTTCAATATCGACGATCTGAACCGAACTGGCATGTAAATCATAATCCTGTAACATCTCCCGAAGCCGAGCTACAGCACGCGCTGATCCCGGTCTCCCCCCAGCGATGAAAAGCTTGAGGTCAAGACCTTGAGCGGGTACTTCTTGTTCCTTACAGGCTACGGTCTTGATGTCCATTGTGTTTTCACTCCTTATTGATTGTTATTCTGGAGAAACCGGATGCTCGTGAGAGCTCGTCGTTTGAGCCTGTTGCGTGGGTAGTTCCAGGAAGGCTACCACCAGCTCCGGTCGGGACAGGTCACCGATGACTCTCCTTTCCGGAAGAGGATATGTCCTTATCGCGGTAGGAACTGCTAGAATCTGGTGCTTACGAGCCAGCTCGGGGTGCTCAAGCAGGTCTATTACCTGAATAGCGTAGTCGTTACCGAGATATGAATCGCACATCTGCTTCAGGTTGCTGATGGCAGAACCAGACTTCGCCGCGTCACCAGTAATATAAATGGTGAACTTCCAGGTCTTATGACTTCTTTTTTTGGCGCCCACGCCGCCTCCCTAGCTCTTTCGCCTCACTGAGACTCATCTCAGCCATATTCACCTCATACTGTTCGGCTTCCCGGTGGGTCTGTTCCATTTCAATGTCGGTGGCCTCAATCTCAGCGCGCAGGGTGGCTATCTGGGCTTCCAAGGCAGCGCGCTTGTTCTTGCCCTGGCTCTCCAGCCTCTCCAGATCATCTTTTCGGCGGACCTGCTCAACGTTATTTTTTTCTTGTTGGGCTATCCGGGCGGTGCCGGTAAGAATCCCGGATGGTCCCGCATACACGTCAACAAGCTCCACTCCACGGTCAGTCAAAAGGAACTCCCGTACCTTGCTGTCGTGGGACATACCACGTGATTTCCAAATATTCAATAATCTGGTTCGCTCGCCGTTCATCTCGAGGTTACGCAACACTATCCAGGTGTCCATTAGTGACGAGACCCCGACCTCACCGGGTGATTCCTGAAATTCGCTCCCCGTCAGGGTGGTAAAGAGACCGGTTATCGCCTTCCCCTTGAGAAAGTCAATCATCCGGGATACCATGATTTGGACCTCGTTGAAAGAGGCGGCGGAGAGCAAATTAGTAACAGGGTCCAGGATGACTATCTGTGGCTGAAATGCGTTAATCTCACGGTTCATGGTTACCAAATGCATTTCCAGGCCGTACATGGTGGCTCTTGATGAGCAGAATTTGAGGAGGCCTTCCTTTATCCACGGCTGGAAGTCGATGCCGATAGAGCGCATGTTCCGTATGATCTCATGTTCTGACTCCTCAAAAGCGAAATAGAGACAGCGCTCGCCGCGCTGGCAACTGGCTTGGGCCAAGTGTGCTGCCAGACTAGTTTTGCCTGTCCCGGCCTCCCCGCTGACGAGAATGCTGGTCCCCCGGTAGTAGCCCTGTCCTCCCAGCATTTTGTCAAGCTGGGGGACTCCGGTGGTTATCCGTTCTGAAGACACTCCATACGCGGGTTGTATCGAGGTGACAGGAATCAAGGAGATGCCGTTCTCACCGATCAAAAAAGGGAATTCGCCTGCACCGTGAGAAGAGCCGCGGTATTTCGCCACCTGAAGATAACGGGTAGCAAAATTGTTGCTTATTCGTTCAGTAAGTAGAACAATGCAATCTGGAAGGGAACGCCCCAGCCCGTGGCGGATCATATCCGTTTCACTCTCTACAGTAACCACTGCGGTAAGCCCTTTGTCTTTTAACCAACGATAGAGGCGTAAAAGTACGTCTCGAACGGCCGATGCATCGGAAAACCCGTAAAAGAGCGCCGGAATACCGTCTAACAATATCCGCTTGGCGCCAACTCTTTTGACAGCATACTCAATCCTGACCAGCAGTCCATCGAGGTCATATCGGCCTGCCTCGATAAATTCACCGGGGGTCACCGCCATATAGTCTATCGCTATCTTTCCGCTGGAAACCAGTTCCTGGAGATTGAAGCCAAAGGAAGAGGAGTTAGCTGTCAACTCCTCTTCGGTTTCCTCGAAACTGATGAGAACACAGGGCTCGTCGTACTGACGTACTCCCCGGACGAGGAATTCCAGACCAAATATTGTCTTTCCGGAGCCAGCCAATCCCAACAGAAGGGTTATGCGTCCGGCAGGCAGGCCTCCCAGAGTAATATCGTCAAAACCTTCTATACCGGTAGGAACCTTAGATATAGGAATCTTCGATAGTTGTATGGCAGTAGATATTCCGCGTCGCTTTTTCATTCCGCACCCCTTAAGCACGAATTATACGTCCATAAACCGGGTAGAACACCACTAGTCTAATATAAGTATAGACTCTGCTTCCTGGCGTCACAACCCTCTCGGTAGGTATGGTACAGATATATTAGTGCCAGCCGACTAATCATAAGTGATAATCAATAATACTTGACATATGAGAGAAGCGGGCTGATACTGGGGCTACGATACACTAAAATGGTAGCTAATAGTACACCAAGGTGTACCAAAGAGGTGTTTCCCGATGATAAGTAGAGAAGGTACATCTGGCACCACTCTTGGGGTTCTGATGATTGGCTTCAATCCAGTCGTCAAAGAGGGACTGCAGTCCATTCTAACTAAGGACGAAAGGATTGAAGTGATTGGAGCTGTTCCTAATGAGCTTGATGCTATCGAGCGTATTAAACAAGCATATAAACGGGGGCAACAAGTCAGTGTAGTTTTGACCGAGACCCGGAGCAATAAAGTGGATAGCGTGCAAGTTACCAAGGTTATCAAAGACCAATTCCCGGAGGTAGCCGTATTGGTTCTTACGGAGAACCTCAACGATTCTTATATAATTGACGCCATCCAGTCCGGTGCAGCGGGATACATCTTTCTCAAAGACATGTCACCTGAGTTATTAATACGGAGCATCTATCAAGCTGTTGAGGGCGGCACGCAGATTAGCTCCGTAGTGTTGCGCTCTGCCGTAGAGAATTTAATTCAAAATGGACGGAAGACGCTTTCTGACCGTACGACTGAAGCAGCTCACCTCACTGAGAGAGAAGTTGATGTGCTAAGACTCATGGGGAATGGAGACTCGAACAAGATGATTGCCGAAACCCTGGGCATCACCCTTGATACTACTAAAAAACATGTACGAAATGTCATCGATAAGCTGCAGGCACGCAGCCGCACCCATGCGTCTATTATCGCGGCCCAGGCAGGTATCGTAGGCAATCCTGTCGCTGCTATCCTTGGCGCCCAATCTGAGCCGGGCTAGTTACCTGAATGTCAGACTGGGATGATTTGGTACGGCCTTTTTCTGTTTGACAGATACGCCACAGAGAGATCAGCAGGGGAGTTTCTTATCCCTGTCAACATGCAACAACTCCCCAGACTCATTCGCTTGTAGGTAACCAAGAGCCGAAGTGTTCACCACATAACAATTAATAGATTGTGACATTGAAGTCACATTAGCTTGTTTTGTTACTTATCAAACAAAAATGGGATGTATTCCGATGGAGAAGGGAAGTTCCTTTTCCACCTTCTATTTCACCATACCGCCGGCTGTTCTGAGTCTAAAAGTGATGGGCGTATTGTGCCCACGTCTTAACAGGCGAGACGCCCCCGTATCGCAGTACGGGGCAGGCTCTGTCCCACCAGTTAAATCCTACGGATTGCCACGGGCTTCGCCCTCGCAAAGACATTAATATTGTTTCACCACGGTTCTATTTCCACAACCGTCTTGATATGGTTCGGATCGCTAATAGTGAAAGCGGTTAGGTAATCTTCCAGCGGCACCCGGCGGGTTATCATCCTGTCCAGCATTCCGCCAAAAGAAGAGTTTATTTTTTCGAGGTCGGCAAGCGCCATTTCGAAATGGCTACGGTTGGAATTCACGCTGCCGACGATGACCTGGTTGTAGCGGACGATCTGGCGCATCAGGCGGGCGGCATCAAGGCTTATCTGGATATTCTCGCGGGGGATGCCGGTCATGACGTAAATGCTGCTGCGCGACATGAACGGTATGAGTTCAAGAGCGGTAGCGGCCGCGCCCGAAGCCTCGAAAATGATGTTTAGAATGCCCGAAGGCGTACAGCAAAAGTCCACTATCTGTTCCGGCGTTTTATCGCGGACGTCGATGTATTTCGCCTCCATGTCGTTGACGAACTTCACCTTGGGATGGTCTTCCGAAACGATGTCGCAAACGTAGGTATAAGCCTTCGAGAGCCGGAGCAGCGCCGCCGCGAGCAGGCCGAGCGGGCCGGCCCCGACTACCAGCGCTACCTTGCACCCGCCCCAATCCTGGTCCAAAAGGCTGTGCCCGTCGTGCGGGCAATACCAGGGCAGTCGCGATTGGATGATACGGATCTGTTCTACGCCCTTTTCCACAATGCTCAAGGGTTCGGTGAACACCGCCAGCTTTTTTACCGCCGGCGGGACTTTGACCAGGTACATCTCTTTATCGACGATATACTGTGTCAGCAGGCCGTCCAGCTTGTGAATGCCCCGCTCGATGAAGCGTCCGGTCATACACATGTCGCTGGCGTTATTCAGGCACGGCTCACACTCCCCGCACCCCCGCCGCACAAGAACGTTGACGATGTCGCCCGCCTTGAGCGATTTGACCTTTTTCCCAACCGCCTCCACCACCCCTATCCCCTCGTGTCCCAGGATTATCCGGTCCTTTCCCTCGGCGACATCCTGCAAGTTGTAACGGACCATATTGATATCGGTGCCGTCCAACCCCACCTCTTTCATCCTGACCAGAACTTCGTTCGGCTGCTTTATCTCCGGCATCGGCACCTCAAAAGACCGTACGCCGGGTTCTCCCCGCATCATGCCGACACCTGTTATCGTTTTGTTCATAAGTATTTTCATATCAAAAAGGCAACCGCGGTCATCCACGCCTAAGTTCAATATAGCCTAATCAAAATTCTAGGGCAATAGCGGAAAATTCTTCATTGTTTTGTAACAAGCAGGCTGTAATTTTTATGACTATGTCACGCTCTGCCTGATACATTTAAAGTTGGGTGCCGAAGCATTTGAATTGGCATTTTCACAACCAGGAGGAAGTAATTCGATGGTGCGTACATTCAGGTATCTTTCGATCCTTATCACGATATTCGGGTTCATCGCATTGGCTATAAGCGGAGCATTTATTTCTCAGGCTATCTCCAAGAACAACTTCTTGATCGGCGCGATGAAAGAGGAAAAAATTACTGTGGGATTGACGCCCGAACAGGTGCAGCGAGGGGAAATAGTCGACACCGCGCCTAAAGCCCAGAAGGCAGCAGATACCATCCGGGGGCACCGGCAAAACATCGCTCCTACCTACAACGAACTACTCGGAGGGAAACAGTTCGACCCCACCAACCCAAAGCAAATCACTTATATGCAGGCTTTGAACCTGGAAAACTACCTGTACACGACGGTGCTCACCTCAGGGGTCATCACTATTGCAGGGGGTGCCGGTGCGTTCATGATTTTGACGGGTATCGTCGACATCATTGCCGGTTTGATATTATTTTCAATGGCGAGAAAACCGGTAGGATAATCTTTTGTCCCTTTACTTTTGAAACACTTCCTGCTTAAAATTACCTCGTGACTCCCCGCATAGTTCCCGCCATTCTGACCAGCGATGCCAAAGCATTGCGCACCATGGTAAGCCAGGTCCAGGAATTTGCCCCCTACGTTCAGTTCGATTTCATGGACGGACATTTCGTGCCTTCCGTAAGTGTCAGCGATAAAGATCTCGCCGGTATCCCCATCAAATTCAAATGGGAAGCCCATCTCATGGTCGTAAATCCCGCCGCTTCGTTCGCCGCCTTTAAAAATCTCGGCGCTCGCAGGGTAACTTTCCACATCGAAGCCACCGATTCCCCGGATGATGTGATCCGCCAGGCACGGCAACTCGGATTGGAAGTCGGATTGGCGGCCAATCCCGACACCCCGGTTTCATCCCTGTTGCCCTTCGTCGGCAAAGTCGACACTTTCTTGTTCATGACCGTTTTTCCCGGCTTTTACGGCGCCAAATTCCAGGCGCAGGTACTGAAGAAAATAGCTGAATTTCGACGCGAATATCCGACATTCCACATCGGCGTGGACGGAGGCATCAAAAGAGAAAACGTCGCCCTGCTTGCCCGCGCCGGAGTCAACGATATCTGCGTCGGCAGCGCCATATTTTTACAGTCCTCTCCGGCCGAATGCTTCTACAGTTTGCAGTCGCTCGCGGAAGAGGCCGCGAAACAGCGAAAAGACTGAAACCAGCTGCAAACAATCTGCACACTTCGTTCCATTTCCTTCTCCCTTGAGGGGCCTTGCATCAAAAATTTCTCTTTTGTCACCCCCGTATCAAGTACGGGGCAGGCTCTGAGCACGTTCACTACGTTCTAAACTCCGCGAAGGGTCTGGGGGGCGGCGGAATGAACTTGAATTAAAACCCCTCCGCTCCCAGATTCTTTCCTTCGACATCTTCAGGACAGGCTAGTTTCACTTCTCAGAATGACATTTGATACAAAACCCCCCTTGAGGGGAGAAGGTGAGTCCTCTCCCGCAAGGGGCGAGGAAACACGTTTAGCTATCGATCCGTCACTTCGTCTCTTTCACCGCGTGACCGCCGAATCCCTTACGCATCGCCGCCAGTAATTTATCGCTGAAAGACTGCGGCTGCCGCGACCGGAACCTCATCTGTAACGCCAGGGATATCACCGGCACCGGCACCCCCAATTTCACCGCTTCTTCTACCGTCCAGCGGCCTTCGCCGGAATCTTCAACATACGGTTGAATCCGTTCCAGATCCGGGTCTTGCTTTAATGCGGCCGCCGTAAGGTCCAGTATCCAGGAGCGGACCACGCTGCCGTGACGCCAAATTTCCGCGACTCTCCCCAGGTCCAGGTTGAATTCCTCCCTGGCTTTAAGCAACTGGAAACCCTCGGCGTAGGACTGCATCAGGCCGTATTCGATGCCGTTATGCACCATCTTAACGAAATGGCCGGCACCATTGGTGCCGACATAGCCGTATCCGGTATCAGGGGAAGGCGCCAGCGTCTGAAATATCGGCTTGAGGTGGTAGTAGGTATCGACGTCGCCGCCCACCATCAGGCAATAGCCTTCGTTCAAGCCCCATATCCCGCCACTGGTGCCGACGTCCATTAAGAAAATGCCCTTTTTCGCCAGTTTCTCCGCCCGCCCGATGCTGTCGCGGTAATTAGAATTGCCGCCGTCGATTACGATATCGCCGTCAGCAAGCAGCGGCAGCAGTTTGTCGATCGTATCTTCCGTAGGCTTTCCCGCCGGTACCATGAGCCAGACGATGCGCGGAGGTTTCAGAGCGGTAGCAAGTTCCTTAACGGAAACTGTTACGGCGGCACCCGACGCCGCCGCTGCCTCGCGGGCTGTTTTCAAAGGATCGAAGGCGACCACTCGATGCCCGCCTTTGAGCAGGCGGCGGGTCATGTCGCCCCCCATGCGTCCCAGGCCGATCATCCCCAGTTCCATCTGTCCCTCCCCGGCTTAGCATACTTCAGCGAATAATTGCTCTACAGACGCGACGTCCGGCGCCGGCAAACGGACGCTCGCGACGTCGCGCCCGTTTGCCTTTAAGGCTTCGCGGTCGCCCAAAGCCTGAGCATCAACGACATTGCCAAAAGTGTAAGGAAGATCGGGAATGGTCACCTCAACCGTAGACTTCGCGGTCAACTGCAGGAAAAGGCCGGTGTTTGGGCCGCCTTTATGTATCTGTCCGGTGGAATGCAGGAATCGCGGCCCGTAACCCAGTGTCGTGGCCACATGATGGCGTTCCAGTATCTTTCGCCGGAGTTCCGTCAACGCCGCGTCAATGGCAGGAGTTTGGGGCAGATAGGCCATGACGGCGAGATACCTGTTCCGCCCTGCCCTTGTCAGCAGGTCGCGCAACAAGCCGGTGCCTTCGAGCGACGGCAGATACTCCGACAGGGTAGAGAATTCTTTGAGATGGTGCTCGGTAGCATCCTTGGCTTGCTGCACGTTAGGCTGGTTGAAGGGATGTATACCCAGAACTGCTCCGGCGACGGCCGTGGCAAACTCCCAGCGAAAGAATTCGGCTCCCAGATCGTACTCATCCGACATCTCCAGGACGATAACCGGATGCCCGAAGGCTTTTATTGCCTTGATCGCATTGTCGGTAGCGTAATTTTCATCGGTTCTCAAACGGAGATAGACAAAGAGGCGATCGTTTCCGTAGCAGTTGGGGTCTACCAACGGTTCGCCGGCGACGGGAATAATACCCTTTCCTTCCTTACCCGTACTTTCGGCGATGAGCTGTTCCACCCACAGTCCGAAGCTGCGGACAGAGGTCGACGCTACCAGCGTCAGCTTGTCGCGGCCTTTCAACGCCAGAGTGCCCAGGCACGCCCCAAGCCAGGCACCTTCATTATCCGCAGGCGAGGCGTCCGGAGCGCAGCGTTTCTTCATCCCCTCTGCGCGCTCGAGCAGCCGCCTGGCATCGAACCCCATCAAAATACCGGGCACCAGCCCGAAATAGGAAAGCACCGAATATCTGCCGCCGACATCGGAAGGATTGGCGAAAATGTGCCGGAACTGTCTTTCCTCAGCCAGCCTGGCGAGATGCGTTCCGGCATCGGTAATGGCAACGAAATTTTTTCCGGCTTTCCCTTTCCCTACTGCCTTTTCCACCAATGCCCAAAAGTACCGGAAGAGTAAAAGCGGTTCCGAAGTCGTACCGGACTTCGAGGAAACCAGGAACAACGTATGAGCCGGATCTATAGACCCGGTTATCGACTTTATCGTTTCCGGCAGGGTCGAGTCCAGGATAATAAGTTTCGGATACCCTGAAGTGCTGCCGAATGTCTGGCGCAATACCTCTGC
Source organism: Dehalococcoidales bacterium (assembly GCA_030648675.1). GTDB lineage: Bacteria > Chloroflexota > Dehalococcoidia > Dehalococcoidales > UBA2162 > JAUSGV01. The sequence goes on along the minus strand of JAUSGV010000184.1, from coordinate 12,989 downwards.
CCCGAGACTACTGCCGCCGAAGCCCAGGAGAACGACGTGACGGAACAAGGCATCCTTTATTTGCTGCGAAAAGGACTGCATCACGCCTAACTGTTCGTACATGCAGTCGAAAACGGTAAGCCAACCCAGCCTGTCGATGATCTGCTCCGGTTCCGGTCTCCAGACGGTATAGTCTTTCCGCCAGATACGCCGTACGGTATCGGATACAGCTAAATCGTTTAGCGTATCCTGGACGTCCGATACGTACCAGCCGAGACTGGTTTCCAGCGGAGCGATCTGCATCTTTATACTGTCCCGACCAGCCGCAATGCTTCGCTTACCATGCGGTCGGGAGTCAACCCGAATTTTTCGTAAATGACCTCACCTGGAGCGGAAGCTCCGAAGTGCGAAATGCCCATAATCAGGCCCTCGGTACCAACGTATCTTTCCCAGCCCAGCGGCGACGCCGCTTCTACCGAGATACGTTTATTGATGCCGGGAGGAAGCACACTGTTCCGGTATTCCACTGGCTGGGCGTCGAACAGTTCCCATGAAGCCAGGGAGACGACGCGGGCGTTGACCTTTTTCTCCGCCAACCGTTTTCCCGCTTCTAGGGCAATATGCAGTTCCGACCCGGTGCCGATAAGAATGACATCGGGCTTTGCCGCCGCGTCCCATAATACGTACCCGCCGCGGCTCACGCCGGAAGCGGGAGCGAATTTCGTCCTATCGAGAACGGGCAGGTTCTGCCGGGAAAGGATCAGGGCTGTCGGGCCGTTACGGCGCTGCAGAGCTACCTTCCAGGCTTCCGTGGTCTCGTTAGCATCGGCGGGGCGCAGCGTTACCAGATTCGGTACCGCCCGCAGGCCCACTATTTGCTCGATGGGTTGATGCGTCGGGCCGTCCTGTCCCAGTCCGATAGAATCGTGGGTGTACACATAAATTACCCTGAGGCCCATCATCGCCGCCAGTCGAACTGGCGGCCGCATGTAGTCGTAAAAAATCAGGAACGTTCCAGTATAGGGAATCAAGCCGCCGTGCAGTGCCATACCCGACGATACGGACCCCATGGCGTGTTCCCGCACGCCGAAGTGCATGTTGCGCCCTTTATAATTCGACGGGCTGAAGTCGCCCTGGTCTTTTAGGTTCGTCTTGGTCGACGGAGCCAGGTCTGCGGAACCGCCGATCAAATAATATATCTTGCCCGCCACCGCATTCAGCACCTTCCCCGATGCCTCGCGGGTCGCCATCGGTTTTTCCTGCCCTTTGAATAAGTCGGCCAACCCGGAATCCCAGCCCTCGGGTAGATTACCCTTCAAGGACTCTTCCAGCCGTCTGGCTTCTTCGGGAAACGCTTTGCGGTATGCCTCAAACTTTTCCTGCCATTTTTGCTGCAGTTGTTTGCCGCGTTCCAGCGCCTGGCGCGTGTGCTTCAGGGCATCTTCCGGCACGACAAAAGGCTCGTAGTTCCAACCGAGGGTTTTGCGGGCCAGGGCAATTTCCTCCGCCCCCAGCGGCTCGCCGTGAGCCGCTCCCGTCCCCGCCTTACCCGGACTGCCGTAGCCGATAGTCGTCTTGCAGACAATAAGAGTGGGACGAGCAGTTTCCGCCTGACCGACACGGATGGCAGCGTCGACACTCGCCGGATTCATGCCGTCGATAGGACCGATGACATGCCAGCCGTAGCCGCGGAAACGTTCCGCCACGTCTTCGTTAAAAGCAATGCTGGTATTTCCTTCTATAGAGATATTGTTGTCGTCATAAAGAGCGACTAGCTTACCGAGTTTGAGTGTGCCGGCCAACGAAGCCGCCTCTGAAGACACGCCTTCCTCGAGGTCGCCGTCGGAGACAATTGTGTAAGTGAAGTGGTTGTTTATTTCGAAGCCGGGACGGTTGTAGGTTTCTGCCAGCCACCGTTCGGCGATGGCCATCCCCACGGCGTTCGCGAAACCCTGGCCGAGCGGACCTGTCGTCGTTTCGATGCCCGGCGCCGCGTGATACTCGGGATGCCCCGGGGTCTTGCTGCCCCAGGTACGAAAACTTTTCAGGTCGTCCAGCGACAGGTCGTAACCCGTCAGGTAAAGCAGCGAATAGAGCAGCATGGAAGCATGCCCGGCGGAGAGTACGAAACGGTCGCGGTCGGGCCATTTCGAATCGAGCGGATTGTGTTTCAGGAACCGGTCCCAGAGCACGTAAGCCATCGCGGCCGCGCCCATCGGCGTGCCGGGATGGCCTGATTTCGCTTTTTCCACGGCATCTATTGACAAAAATCGAATTGTGTTTATACACAGTTCGTCGAGGGAATTGCCGGTTGCGCCGGCATCAGATGAAACCATCGTTACACCTCTTCAGGCAGAATCCGTGATACGGTAACAAAGCTCATTATAACCCTTTCGCACGCCCGCAAAAAGCCCCCCGAAAATTCAAAAATTCTATAATGAAGGTGTAGCGCACGCGAAAGGAGGTTAGTTATGAAATTACAGGGAAAGGTTGCGGTTATCACCGGGGCGGCTTCCGGTATCGGCAAGGCGATTGCCGTCTTGTTTGCCGCCGAAGGAGCCAGCGTCGTCGTTTCCGACATCAATTTCGAAGGAGCGAAGCAAACGGCTGCGGAAATTACTGCAAAAGGAGGGTTTGCTATGCCGGAATCAACCAACGTCGCCAGGGAAGAAGATATCCGGAATCTGATCGATACCGCGGTTAAGACCTACGGTACGCTCGATATACTGGTGAATAACGCCGGGATCATGGACGACTTCAGCCCGGCGGGAGAGGTGACGGACGAAGTGTGGGACAGGTTGTTCGCCGTAAACACCGGCGGGCCGATGCGGGCGATAAGAAAGGCTCTGCCGATATTCCTGGCCAAGGGAAGCGGGGTCATCATTAATGTTGCCTCGGTCGGCGGATTGTTCGGCTGCCGTGCGGGCACCGCCTACACCGCATCGAAACATGCCGTGGTTGGCCTGACCAAAGCCGTAGGCTACCAGTACGCGGATAAGGGCATCCGCTGTAACGCCATCGCCCCGGGAGCAGTGGAAACAAATATCGGCGCCAGCATCAAAAACCCGAGCCAATTCGGTTCTTCACGGGCACTAAAAGGCATGAATCTTAATCCGCGGGTAGGGAAACCGGAGGAAATCGCTGCCGCCGCTCTTTTTCTGGCCTCCGGCGACTCGAGTTTTGTTAACGGCGCGGTGTTGGTGGCCGACGCCGGTTGGACGGCCTATTAATCCGCTTATATGTCCGTGTTAGAATAAATGCGTGTACAAGATCGAAGACCTTTCCCGCATTTACGTCATGGGTCGCGTCAACGTTAAAGCCCTCGACGGAGTCTCTTTTGCTGTTCCCGACGGCGATATGCTGGCGATCATGGGCCGCAGCGGTTCGGGCAAATCGACCCTGCTTAAACAAATCGGCATGCTCGATAGGCCTACCTCGGGTAGTGTCACTTTCCAGCACGACGAAGTCACCCGGCTGCCCGAGAGCAAAAGGGCCAGGCTGCGGCTGCAGTACCTCGGCTACGTCTTCCAGGAATATGCCCTGCTCGGCGAACTGACTGCGCACCAGAACGTGTACCTGCCGGGTATGATGCTCGGACTAAGGAACACCGACTTCAAGCGGCGGGCCACCGAACTGCTCGAAATCGTGGGTCTGGGCGCCAGAACAAACCATTATCCAAGAGAACTTTCCGGAGGCGAACAGCAGCGGGTAGCTATCGCCCGAGCCCTGATCAACAACCCAAGGATAGTCCTGGCCGATGAACCGTGCGCTAACCTGGACACAGTGTCCGGCAGACTGGTGATGGAGACTCTGGCCCGGTTGAACCATGAACTAAAGGTGACGATAATATTCGTTTCCCACGACCCGGCCGATGCCGGTTATGCCCGTCACAAGATCGTGCTTAGTGACGGTAAGATTTGCGAGGACGTATCCCTGAAGTGAATTCTCTTAAAGTAGCTATTCTGCTCGGCTTTACTTCCGTAACCAGGGGTAACCGTTCCGTAATCGTTCTCACCGTCATGATACTTACCCTCGTGGGATTAAATCTTTTGTTCGTTCCCAGCCTGCTGGCCGGTCTGGTCTCCGGTTCTAACGAAAAACTCATCACGACCTATAGCAGCGACATCGTCGTTACGTCCAGGAACACCACCGATCCCCTGATTTCCGGAGTCGGGAACATGCTGACTGAAATTGATGCCATCCCGGGTGTTGCCGCGTCTACTGCCCGGAACAGCCTGCTGTCGCAAACGAGTTTCAACGGTAACCGGGCTACAGCCACGATTTACAGTATCGACCCCGTCCTCGAGCAGCAGGTTTTCGATATCGACCGCTATCTCATCGAGGGCAGTTATCTCACCCCCGGTGACACCGGCCAGATACTGCTCGGCGTTCAGATAGCCGGGGCTGATATGACAAAACTCGAGTTTTACTCCCGGTCGCTGCAAAACGTACATGCCGGCGACAGCATAAACATCAATTTTGGCAACAACACCCAAAAAACGTTCACCGTCAAGGGAATCTTCTATGCTGAATTCATCCAGACCGACCTGCAAGTCTTCATCACGGAAGCCGATTTCGATTCCATCATGCCGGCGGCAAAAGACCACGCGGCATATATTCACGTCAAGACGGAAAATAATGCCGATTTGCCGGAAATAGTCGACAAGATAAGCCAACTCGGCAGCGACCTCAAGATATTTACGTGGTCCGACTATGCAGGGATCATGCGGAGCATGACCGACAGTTTCACTGCCATCAAGGCTATCCTGAGTACGGTCAACGTCCTTGTCGCCGGTTTCACGGTATTCATCCTGACTTATATCGACGTGACCAGCCGGCGGAAGCAGATCGGCATCCAGCGGGCTATAGGCATAACCTCGATATCAATCACCATAGCGTATCTGATGCGGGCTATTTTCCTGGCGCTGTTGGGCACCATACTGGCGGCCATACTCTTTCAGTACGTGGTGACGCCGGTCGAAGCGCAATATCCTTTCCACTTCCCGTTCGGAGCGGTTTATCTTGAAGCCGGCCCGCCGGAGTTAACCAGCATGGCAGTTACTTTGATCGGAGTTTCTCTCATCGCTGCTTTCCTGCCGGTACGCGGCGTGACCCGGATGAGAATTATGGACGCCATCTGGGGATAGCTTTTCAAGATAGCAACTGCTTTCTGATATCCCATTTATTTTCCTTCTAATTTACCACGGCGAAAATTTACGGACTAAACTCCCAAATCGCGTTTGACTAAAGCTATCCAAACTTGATAAAATTATCTTTTTCCCCCGAGCGTCGACTAGGCAACGGCAGTTCATTTACCGTTATTGTTTCAGGAGGGTGGGGCAGATGGTAAAATTTTGCAGAAACTGTGGTGAGGAACTAGCCGCCGCCGAGGATAAGCTCTGTAAGAGTTGCGGAGCCAATGCGGTAAAAGCCACCACGTATTGCCGCTATTGCGGACATCCCACAAACGCTCAGGACACCGTTTGCCCGACGTGTGGTGCTGCCATTAAGCCAATTCCAAGTAGAGACAGAAGCCTTTTTCAAGGGAATCCGAAGCTTATTAAGCTGGGAAGAATTTTAAACCTGACGATAGTTGTAATTGTTGTCGCCCTGTATGTGTGGTTTTCCATACCTCCACGTATGGCACGTCAACCGTTGAAAGCCGCATCTAATTTGGTTTTGTCGTCTACAGGTTATACATCCCTTCCTTTGATCTCCGTAAAAGCCTTCCCACCCCAAATACCCATACTAAGCTACTCACCCACAATTTATTTTCGTGTGAATGATACCCAGAAACTCACTATCTATGCCATCTATAACTAATAATGCTACAACTAGTACTGCTACAGGGGTCGCGCTCGTTGAGGATGTGACTGCCAACTGCACATATCAGAGTAATAACACCTCGGTAGCAACAGTGACTCCGGGTGGAATGGTCCAGGCTGTAGCGCCCGGCGCCACAACTGTCATAATCACTTACACTGCAATTCCCGGTTCAGCGAATATGTCCTCTACCGCCTTAGCTGAAGGGAAGAAGCCCATCACAGTTAAACTCACTGAAACCGTAACCGTGACGAGATAAGAACTCGGAGCTCGGATTTCGGAAGCGGTAGGGTTATAGTTCCAAGCGCTTCTCCGAATAATTAAGTCGCCCTTTCGAACTAATCGGGCGCGTTTTTTTGGCTGTCCTTTCAATGTAACCACGATTCGTCTCCCTCTTCGTGTAACATTTTTTCTCATTTTGCATTATCTATATAGCAAGAAAACGAGGGGGGTATATGAAAAAACTATTCATCACTATGGCGGCAGTTCTGACACTGGTTGCGTCGACGCTGCCGGCCGTACTCGCCCAAGCCAACGACGCCGGGCCGCTCGATAGCGTCGCGATTTCGCCGGCACCGGCATTGGTTGCCGTCAACGGCACACAGCAGTTTACGGCTGTCAGCAAGGATGCCGCCAACCAGACCGTCAGTAACGTAACCTGCAACTGGTCGGTAGTCGCCGGCGGCGGCACCATCAACGCTACCAGCGGCTTATTTACCGCCGGCAATGACACGGGTACTTTTAACGGTACCGTACAAGTCACTGCCGTCCAGGGCAACATCACCGTGACTGCAGTTGCGACCGTGACCGTGGCTGTTCCCGGCCAACTGGTCAGTCTGGTAGTTTCACCAACTTCCGCGTTAGTCGCTACCAACGGCACCCAGCAATTCACCGCCGTGGCGAAAGATGCCTTCGATCAAAACGCCACCAGTGTAAATTACACCTGGGCAGTAGTTGCCGGCGGCGGGACAGTAGACAACAGCACCGGTTTGTTTACGGCCGCTAATACGAGCGGTACGTTCAACGGTACGGTCCAGGTCACTGCCGTTCAGGGCAACATCACCAAAACCGCGAACGCTACAGTTATAGTGGCCATTCCCGGCCAGCTAGTCAGCCTCACTGTTTCACCGGCGGCCGTCATCGTACCCGTCAATGGTGCCCAGCAATTTACCGCTGTCGCGAAAGATGCCTTCAATCAGAACGCGACCGGCGTTAATTTGACCTGGTCGGTCGTTGCCGGCGGCGGAACAATAAACAGCACCTCCGGATTATTCACCGCCGGTAACACCACCGGCACCTTCAACGGCACGGTACAGGTCACCGCCGTCCAGGGCAGCATCAACCAAACAGCTAACGCCACGGTCATCGTGGGAATTCACGGAGTTCTGGACCATGTTGTAATTTCACCGGCGAACGCTACTGTCGTCGTCAACGGGACCCGGCAATTTACCGCCGTGGCCAAAGATGCCTTTAACAGCAACGTCTCGAACGTGACCTACAACTGGTCGGTAGTCGCCGGAGGCGGCTCCATCAACGCCACCAGCGGGTTATTCACCGCCGGTAACACCACCGGGACTTTCAACGGCACCATCCAGGTTAATGCCGTGCAGGGCAACATTACCGTGACTGCAGTTGCAACCGTAACCGTGGCGGTTAAATCCGGTGATAAACACCGCACGCCGCCCGGCTGGGAGAAGGGCAAGAAAAAGGGATGGGATGATGACGATAATCCTCCGGGATGGGATCATGGCAAGAAAAAGGGGTGGGATGATGAACACACTCCCCCGGGCTTAGCCAAAGGCGACGATGACGACGATGAATGCGAACGCGAAGCCGAACACAAGCAAGCTAAACCGGCGGATTCTTGCACAGGTCAGTGCCAGGATAACGATGATACCGACCACGGTAATGCCGGTGATAACCCCGCTGCGGGAAACGCAGGCGACCACGGTAAAAAGGGCGAAGACTAAAATCCCGCCGCTACACAATGATTGCTTTGAGGGACGCCGCAGGGCGTCCCTCATTGCTTTTGCCTCAAACGTAACAATTTTGTTATTTATTGCACGTTCGTTGTTATGACTATTTCACGGCAAAACAGCTAAGATTATTTAAAATGCGAAATACGTCTGGGGGTTGAATTATGACTCAAACTGTGCTTACCGCCAATGAAATGCTGGTCATCGCTATCGAAACGGAACGAAAACAATACAATTTTTACGAGGCAGTAGGTCCGACACGAAGTGGAGAGATTCAGAAAGCGTTCATGAAATTCGCCGGGCAAGGGAGGGAGCACGAACACAAGTTCCGTGATATTCTGGCCGACGTCGGAGGCTATTCACCATCGAAATCGTGTGTCAATTTTGCCTATTTGCAGGGAATCGCCGATTCAAGCGTCTACGCCGGCCACCGTCTCGGCGAACTGGCATTGAAGAAAACGCTCAACGACGCCGAAGCTGTCGAAGCCGCTTCCGCCTCCGAAAAAGACTCCATCCTGTTTTATTCAGAAGCGCGCGACCTCGTTCCGCAAAAAGACGCCACTGTCGTCGACGGGATAATTAGCCAGGCAAAGGACCACGTCAGCGAATTAAGCTCTTTGCTAAATAAACTCAGAGAAGCTCCGGCTCTTCTAAAAACATAAGCTCGCGATGAAAATGCCGGTGCTGTTCATCACTTAGATCAACGTTCTCGCTAGCGCCTTCCCACGTTCACCAATTAGCTAAAAGCGGCCGAGGCTGGCAAGTTCGGGTCGTGGGCAAGAAGTACTGGCCGCTGACGGAGGTATAGATAGAGCTTGCCGGGACAAAGAAGGAACTGGCCTCTTTCTACCACCTGGACGGCGTAAGCGCCGTCCGCCGGATTCTTCGTAAATTTCTCAGGTATGCTATTACGAATATTTTGACAGGGGCTTGCTCAATGATACCACGAGGACGTTGACATCTCTGATATTTTTTATTTGCATGAGGTATTATCGCAGGAGATAAAAATAGATCCTAAAAATTCAATTTGACCCACTCTAAACGCGATACGCTATTAGCAGGCTTCCGCACCTGCCTTAGAGTCAAAGGTAACCATGCCTTAAAGAGAAACGACCTTGTCCGCTTTAAACAGCGCATCGGCGATGGAATACATGTCCGTTATCTTGCCGACCTTGATCTTGTCCGACAGTTGAAAACGCTGCAGGCAGGTGCCGCAAGCCATAATTTCTATCCCCTGAGTTTCCAATTGCTTTAATTCTCCCAACGCCAGGGAATCCTCGGCAACCAGCTTCACACCGGTATTGATCATGAGAATGGTTTCCGGTTTCTGCGGCAGTCCCCCGACCGTATGGAGGAATTTTTCCATCAATAAGGATCCGAGCGGATGGTCGTCACCACGCCCGACGACGTCGGAGCCGATAAACAGGACGATTTTGGCGGCAGATTTAACGGTATGGGCAGGTTCAGCGGCAGGCGATTGAGTCTTTCCCTTTTTCAGAGTCACGTAAATTCCATCCTCCTTTTGTTCGAATATACCTCCCCGTGAATAGTATAACCATATGGATCAGGTTGTGCATGTTATTTTAAATGCCTCCCCTAAAGGAAAATTATCCCGGCTGCTATTCCGGTCAGAAAAACGGCCAGTCCCGTAATAATCGCAATCCTCATTTTTCCAATAGCTCCGGATATAATGAGCAAACAGGGTACGCTGACCGCCGGCAGGGTTATCAGGGAAACGGCGGCTAAGGCCGGAAACCCTTTCGCTATCATTCCGCCTGCGAATGCGATTTCACTCCAGGTAGGCGACATGAGCAGTGTCGCGAAAAATGAGGTTATAGCCACCCCAAGGAGGTTGTTTGCCGTGTCGGGCATAAATCGTACGATGTAAGCAGTTACCGGCGCGGTGACAAAAAATATCGGGACAACGACTTTCGCCAACTTACCGGCCATACCCATCCAGTTTGATATGAGAGAAGTCGACGAGCTTGGGGATTCCGCAACGAGCAGGTCCTCAAAATGGAATAGCCGGGTGTAAGCTGTCATAAATTTTGCCGACCATGATACAAGCTTGTCGTGCTTGACTCCAGTTTCCTCATCGGTTACCCATTTCGATGCGATGAACGAGACAAAGTAGGTGAGGAAGACCGCGACGATAATACCGCCGGCGATCCGGAGAAGAGCGAATTCGGGGGGCAAAAGAGCTGCCGCCAGTATCAAGGTCGTAATATTAAGCATGGGGGCGGCAATAGTGAAAGCCAGCACCGGGCCTAACGAAGCTCCCTTCCGGTACATGGCGCCGCCTATCGGGGCAGCGCAGCAGGAACAAAAAGGCGTCGGCAACGCCGCCGCAACCCCAATGAGATGAGTACCGAAGCCCCTGCCTTTGAGTCTATCGACGAGACCCGTCCCGGCGGCTACCAGGAAAAGACCCCCGAGAAGTACGCCTAACACGGTAGCATGCCAAACGATTAGAAGATAGTTTATGCCGTCCCCTGCCGGCTGCAGCCACACCGGCAAGCTGGCGATGGGTATAGCTAATCCCTGTCCCATAATTCCGGCACCGGCACTCATTTTCCCTGCCTCTAAAGTCCGTGATGCCGGCACGCCGCGATAGATAAACAGGTCGATGATTATCAACACCCCGATAAAGATGGACATAACCATAGCCGGAGTCTTCAGATTCAGCACCCTTCCCCTGGGACTACTCTCGAATCCTTTCAAGTATCTGAAGGCTAGCCATACACCCAGCCCGCCGATTAATAGTAACGCCAGGTGGCCCGGATTAAGATTTAGCAGCACAGAGGGAGTTCCTACCTTGAAATAATTGGGGGGAAACAGGAAGCCTCGTCTGATATCTACTACCGTCAGCAACAAAAGAGCCATAGATGCCAGAAAGGCTGCAATCCCGATGTAATACGGTTTCGAACTTATGTTTGGTGTCTTTATTCTTTCACTTTTCATTTTATACCTTCTTAATGAAATATTTGAGCAAACAAACAAAAAAGCGATGTCCGGAGAACCCGGACATCGCTTTTAGCGAACGGCTACAACTGTCGTTATGCTATATCCAAGCCTTCCTAAAACGGAGGTTCTTCGAACGAATGACGGACGCATGACCTGCATCCAGAGAATTAACTCAGATTCAGGTGAAAATTCGTGGAGCCATCGTTCTACACCTCCGTCGTCAAAAATATTAATTTATCGTAGCACCTGGCACGAGGGGCGTCAATAATCGACGCTTCAGGCCCAAAAATAATCGTAAATCCCAAGTTTTCGCCCGAATTGGTATAATCGGAATGCGGAGGCAACAATCAATGACGATTCAAAAACGACGTCTGGGCAACACCGTCTGATGGTAACCCCTATCGGCCTGGGATGCTGGCAGTTCTCCAACTTTCGGGGGTTTTGGAAAGCCCGCCCCAGGACGAAGTAAACCGGATAATAAAAACCGCTCTCGACGGCGGCATCAACTGGTTCGATGCCGCCGAGCTGTACGGGCGGGGCGAATCCGAGCGGGCGCTGGCCACGGATCTCTGTAAGGCTGACTACAATAACAAAGACGTTGTCATCGCCACCAAATGGATGCCGTTTTTCAGGACGTCCGGGAATATTGCCCGGACGATCGATGAGCGCATTTCATGTCTGTCACCCTGCAATATCGACCTGTATCAGATCCATATGCCGAACTCGCTTTCTTCGATCGAGGCACAAATGGACGCCATGGCCGCCCTGGTGAAACAAGGCAAGATACGCTGCGTCGGCGTCAGCAATTTCTCTACCCGCCAGATGCGCCGGGCACATACGGCGCTGGCCCGGCATGGATTGCCCCTGGCTTCCAACCAGATAAGGTATAACCTGCTGCACCGGGAGCCTGATAACAACGGCGTTCTCGAAGCCGCGAAAGAATTGAACGTCTCCATTATCGCCTACAGTCCCGTCGCCCAGGGCCTTTTGTCCGGAAAGTTTCACGATAATCCCGAGTTGATCAAAAAATTGCCCTTTATTAGACGCAGCCGGGTGAGCCGGCAAATCGAGGGTTCCCGCAAATTGATAAACAATATGAAGAGGATTGCCGCGGCGCACAACTGCAGCCTCACGAAGGTAGCCTTAAGCTGGCTGGTAAACTACCACGGAGAGTTGGTGGTGGCCATACCCGGAGCGACACAGGTAGACCACGTCCGCCAGAACGTCGGTGCCCTCACTCTAAAACTCACACCGCAGGAAATGACGGAACTCGACAACGAATTGAAGCTTGAAAAGGGACATTACGAAATCGATTTCAAGGACCTGGAAGGCAAGTTTTGCGGTGACAAGCAGCCAAAGATGATGATACTGTGCCACCCGCATAATCCCGTGGGACGGGTCTGGACGGAAAAAGAGCTTCGCCGCATGGGCGAGATAGTGGTCAAGAACGATGCCTTGATGGTTTCCGACGAAATCCACTGCGAGCTGCTTTTCCGGGGCTACAAGCATTTTCCATTTGCCGCATTATCAGAGGAGTTTGCCCAGAACTCCCTGGTGTGCATGGCGCCCAGCAAGACCTTTAACCTGGCCGGGCTCAGCGCCTCGACAATTATTATCCCCAACAAGAAGATACGCGACTGCTTCTGCACCGCCAGGATGGGGTTCACGACCGGCACGAACGCCTACGGGCTGGTCGGGCTGGAAGCCGCCTATCGCTACGGCGACGAGTGGCTGGAGCAGCTTCTGGAATATCTGCAGGGCAACCTCAAGTTTTTAATCGAATTCGTCGAATCGAGGATTCCTGAAATCACCGTAATCCGTCCCGAAGGGACGTATCTGGTCTGGCTCGATTTCCGCAAACTCGACCTGACGCCCAATAAACTGAGAGAATTCCTCATTGAAAAAGCAAAAGTCGGGCTGGAAGACGGCACGATTTTCGGTCCGGAAGGCGTCGGCTTTCAGCGTATGAACATCGCCTGTCCGAGAGCAACCTTAAAAGAGGCATTGGAGAGGATAGAGGGGGCGGTGAGGCAACAACTGACAGCTGACAGCTAAAAGTGCCGAATCGGGACTAAACACCAATATTTTTACCTTTAGGATTCGACGTAAGGCTATTCAGTTGTTAAGGTGCGATTCGATTTTTGCCATTCAGGCTCAAAAATAATTTTTAGGGAAACGATTGAGACTAAACCGAATCATCCCGAGGCTGATTCGTTCATTCGTAGGACTTTCCGCTCAATCTCATTC
>JAUSGV010000042.1 GCA_030648675.1 Dehalococcoidales bacterium | reverse complement strand
CCAACAAAACGTCTGCTGGTTTAGTTCTATCCTCACTTAAACTAGTGTAGTTCTTACAAAAAGGTTTACAGATGAGGATAACAAGTGACAACTCAAAATCCCCCTTAGTCCCCCTTTTCCAAAGGGGGAGAGTCCTTCCTTAGTCTGCCTTTTCCAAAGGGGGAGAGTCCTTCCTCCTCTTTCGAGGGAAGCAGACAGCTATGTAAATATATTTACGAGACACTACACTAGTGTACCAATAACTCCCGCCTGAGCCATGCCACATGCGCAGCGAGCGAACCAATGTCTCCAAACTTCGCCTCAACTACAATCCTGGCTTCCGAAAATACTGGATTACGAAGGACCTTCATTATCCAACTGTTCGCGTTCACCGGCTGATGCAGGTCAGTTATTCCGTCATTATCATGGACGTGAAAAGCCTTGATGAAGGGTTTCGCTTGTTCTACCCAAGCCATCCGATCCAAGCCCAGAGTATTGGCCGCGACATTAAGGTGACCAGCGTCTAATAAGATGCCCAGGTTTGGCCGACCGACATCTTTGATTAAATTCACCAATTCTCCTGCTTCGTAGCCAAGAAGTAACTCGTTCTTCCCATTTATCAAATCGCAGCGAGCAGCCTGATGGTTCTCTACGGCGATAGTAACCCCCGTACGGAGCGCATGGTCACAAAGAATGCATAAAGACTTCACCATCTGTTGATATGCTATCTCGTAATCAGCGATCCTGGTGTACTCAAGAGCTCGGCCAAGAGACGATAGCGCAACGTCCGCCCTGAAACCAGAATGAATACCGTATAAAGTTCCGCCTAATTGTGCACATAAACCTACCGCATTCTTGGCAAACTCCAACGACCTGCTTAGATTGTCAGGATCTAATGAAGCAAGATTCAAAAGGAAGGGCCGTGACGCTCGAGGGAAATAGTTGTGGACTTCGAAGCTGATCAACGATTTCAAGAGGTTAAGTTCAACGAGATCCTCTTCCGATACTGATGGGGCATCACCCAATTCAATGCAGTTTAGCCCAGCCGCCTTCATCGCTTTGACTATAGATGGCAAGCTGCTGTAACCCTTAAGGCATGAGGTCGAAGCGAATATAGTCACATCGTCCAGAATCTACAAGATAAGAAAACTGGAACGCCAGAACGTTTAAAAACAAAACATTGCTTCTGCAAGATTATTAAACCTGTCTGTTCATGGCGCATCCAAAATACTCTCGTATTCTATAACCGCGAATGCCCCTTTTGCAATAATGACCGACAACACAAATCAAATATATTGCTTCGTTTCGGCTAGTGTAGTGTCTTACAAAAGGGTTTACAGATGAGGATAACAAGTGACAACTCAAAATCCCCCTTAGTCCCCCTTTTCCAAAGGGGGAGAGTTCTTCCTTAGTCCCCCTTTTCCAAAGGGGGAGAGTCCTTCCTCCTCTTTCGAGGGAAGCAGACAGTTATGTAAATATATTTACGAGACACTACACTAGATGCCGCTCGCAATCAGAGACAGACCGGAGAACTATTTTCGGGCTTTCGCCGGATGCCAATGTTGGTCCATCGAATTACTCTTTGGTAGTAGTTGATTTAGTCCTTTTGGTTATGACTCTGTCATTGCACGCACCCTACAATACCTATAGCCATTCTTTCATTTCATTACGATTTGGCAGTTCGTTCGCATAAGTTAAAAGAATGGCGAATGAGGCACGGGTATGTCTATGGCAATTGGGCATTTCGCCGCCGGCGCCGGCGCGGCATTTGCGGTAGTTCATTTGCTGCCTCCCACCGTACGCCGTAAGCTACCCAATTATGGGGTATTAGGCATACTGTCAGGAGTATGGGCGATGCTTCCCGACTTATGTAATTTTATACCGTTATTGGTGGGTTTTCACAACAGCAGATGGGCAAACATCTTCTTTCTCCATTACTCAATGGATTTTATTATAGACCCTAGAGACAGTATTCTGGCGAGCGCCGTTCTTGTAGGATTCATGATGACCCTGATGCTGATTCTCCTGGCTGACGACTTTTGGGAGAGGTACCCCAAGCCGCTGCAGATGTTGAGCACCTTCCGGCTCCAAAAAGGCACTTCGTCTGTTATTTCCAGGCAGATTTGTCAAAACTCGGATTCTAAACCAAATGAAAACACCCGTAAAGGTGCGTAACGCCTTCCAGGATGGAGATTAAGTCTATGGCTGAACTCGTGCAGGTTCGCGACCGCAAAATTATTTCTTTGAATAAAACGGTCTCAATTTTGGCCCAAACAAGCGTAATTATTCCGGCACTCAATGAAGAGGCCAATTTAACGCACGTGCTGCCGCGTATCCCCCTTTCTGTGGGTGAGGTGCTGATTGTGGACGGGCACTCCACAGATAATACGGCCGCCGTGGCGTTGCGGCTGCATCCCAAAGTCAGAGTAGTATGTCAGAAGGGTAAAGGAAAGGGCGATGCCCTCCGCTGCGGCTTTGCCGAAGCCAAAGGCGACTTCGTCGTCACGATGGATGCGGACGGCTCTATGAGACCGGAGGAAATGCCGCTCTTTCTGGCTCCGCTCTGCGACGGATATGATTCGGCCAAGGGTACCAGGTTCAGGGGATCCGGTGGCTCCTCTGATCTCCAGAGGCACCGCGTCTTCGGCAACCGGGCACTTGCTTGCGTCACCAACCTCCTCCACCGCACCTGTTATACGGACGTCACCTACGGTTACAACGCCTTTCGTAAACCCTTCCTCGAGAAACTGAATCTCTGCGGGCCGGGATTTACGATAGAAACCGAAATGGCCATCAAGATGAAGAAAGCCGGAGCAAGGATCATTGAAATACCAAGCTTTGAAGATGCCCGGGTGCACGGCGTTGGCAAACTGAACAGCTTCCCCGATGGCTGGCGCATTTTAAAGATCATTGTCAAGGAGTTCATCGATGGTTGAAACCCCGAAGGTTTCGGTTATTATTTGCGCCTACTCGATGGAGCGGTTCGCTGATGTGCTGGAGGCAATAGATTCGGCATTGACTCAAACATTGTCCCCTCACCAGGTCATTGTATCTATCGACCACAACCGCGAATTGATGGAAAAGCTTAAGGGGCAGATTCCACCTTCGGTTTTACTCGTATTCAATGATGGCGATCGCGGCACGCCAGAGACACGAAATATCGGGGTGCGGGTGGCTACCGGCGATATCCTCGCCTTTATGGATGATGATGCCGTGGCCGAGAATGACTGGCTGGAGAAACTGGTCCAGCCTTTCGAGACCCGTGCCGTAGCCGCCACCGGCGGTAAAATCTCGCCGCGGTGGCTGGATGATAGCGGCCGTCCCGCCTGGTTTCCCGAAGAGTTGGACTGGATTGTGGGCTGTACCTATCCCGGTTTGCCCCAAAGAGGCCGACAAGTGCGGAATGTGATTAGTTGCAACATGGCATGCAGAGCCGACACACTCAAGCGCGTCGGCCTATTCCTCAACCCGGGGGGTAAAGTGGGAAAGACAGGTATGCGAGAAGACACGGAAATTTGCATGAGGATCAAGCATCAAATTCCGGAAGCACTCATCATTTACGAACCCAGAGCTATCGTACATCACAAGGTTACTTTTCAACGGACGAAATTCCGCTATTTTCTTCAGCGTTCGTATGAAGAAGGCTGCCTCAAGAGCGCAATAAAAAGACTATATTCGACCTCTGCCAACAAGTCTCTTTCCGCGGAGAGCAGTTACTTGCGCTACCTGCTCTTTACCGCTATCCCGCAGAGATTGACGCGGCTTTACCAGGGGCGGTCATTTCTTCAGCTCGGCACCCTATTTACCTGCATCGCGGCAACCGGAGCAGGTTATCTACGAGGGCAAATGAGATGGGAAAGAACAAAATTAGAAAATAGCGGCGAAGAGAGGCGGACATGAGTAAAACGGCATACCCAAAATTTTCTCTCCCCTTGAGGGAGCTTTGTATCATAAGTGCCATTTTGAATACGTTTGTCATTCCAAACTCGATTTGGAATCCAGAAATCGTGCCTAATTAATTGATCTGGATTCCGGCTTTCGCCGGAAAGACGACTTTTGATACAACTCCCCTTGAGGGAGAGACGTAAAGCCTGTCCTGAGCGAAGTCGAATGGATGAGGGGTAAATCAGATTTGAATAAAACGGCATTGATCACAGGAATTACCGGGCAGGACGGTTCTTATCTTTCGGAGTTCTTGCTGGACAAGGGCTACGAGGTTTACGGTCTCATCCGCCGCTCCAGCTCACCGAACCTCAGCCGTATCGCCCACATCAGCGACCGGGTAAAGCTCTTGAGCGGAGACCTGACCGACCAGACCTCGCTGGACGGCGCCCTGCGGATGGCTGAACCTGACGAAATATATAACCTGGCGGCGCAGTCGTTTGTGGCCACTTCCTGGAATCAGCCCACACTGACCGCCGACATCAACGGCGTTGGCTTTGTCCGCCTGCTTGAAGCCGTTCGCCACTCGGGCCGGGAAATCCGTGTTTACCAGGCCTCGAGCAGCGAGATGTTCGGTATGGTCGAGGAATCCCCCCAGAACGAAGACACCAAATTCCACCCGCGCAGCCCTTATGCCTGTGCCAAGGCCTTCAGCCACCACACGGCGGTCAACTACCGGGAAAGCTACAACATGTTCGTTTGCAGCGGCATATTGTTCAACCATGAATCGCCGCGGCGCGGGCTGGAGTTCGTTACCCGCAAGATAACGGACGGCGTCGCCAGGATATACCACCAGCGTGCTTCCAAACTGATGCTGGGCAATCTCGAAGTAAAAAGGGACTGGGGCTATGCCGGGGACTACGTCAGGGCGATGTGGCTTATGCTCCAGCAGGACAAGCCGGAAGACTTTGTCATCGCCACCGGCGAAAATCACACTGTCAAGGAGTTCGCCAAGCTTGCCTTCGAGCAGGTGGGGCTGGATTGGAAAAAGTACGTAGCGGTCGACCCGCAATTCTTCCGTCCGGCCGAAGTAACGCAACTCTGCGGTGATGCTTCGAAGGCCAAAAGAGTACTGGGCTGGAAGCCGGAAGTAGGCTTCCAGCAACTGGTCACCATGATGGTCGAAGCCGACATGGAAAGAGTCGCCCGTCAAATCCATCACTCCAGCCCCTAGTCCCCAGTCCCCAGTCCCCAGTCCCAGTCCCCAGCTCTCAATCTCCATCTTGTCATTCCGGCGAAGCTTGTCCCGTGCCGCGATACCCCTACTTGTCATTCCCGCACCCATTTTGTCATTCCGGCGGAAGCCGGAATCCAGCCCGAAATAGTGATTATTGACGAATGCTATTACCTGTGGTAGCATATTGACATTGAAAGGCAAAGAAAAGCTTATCCAAAAGTTCTTTACTAAAAAATCGCGTATCACGATTGCGGACTGTGACCGTCTTCTCACTGCCTATGGATACGAGTTGAGAAAGGGAGGCGGCAGCCATCGGACTTACCACAAGAAAGACGCCCGTCCTATCACAGTTGTCGCTCCCAAAGGCACAAAGTATGTCAAGTCGGTTTACATCAATCTTATCATCAAGTATTTGAAGTTGGAGGGATAACATGAAGATTTTAGTTGAACGCAAACCATTGGAATACTACCTCAGCCTGAAATACCCCGTTACGATTCACGTTGCCCCTGAGGGGGGCTACGTTGCTGAAATAGAGGATTTACCGGGTTGTTTAGCTCAGGGAGAGACTTTAGATGAAGCCTATGAGCAAATCGAAGAGGCTCGTAAAATGTGGCTGGAAGTTGCTTATGAAGACGGCCAGGATATTCCGGAACCTCGCGACGAGCAGAAATACAGCGGCAAATTCTTTATCCGGGCACCAAGAAGCCTGCACCGGAAATTAGGCCAGATGGCCGAGAGAGAAGGAGTCAGTCTGAATCAGTATCTCGTGACCACGCTAGCCCATTCCGTTGGAATGGAAGAAGCCAGAAGCCCCAGGAAATCACGCAAAAGCAAAATAGCCAACAACTAACGGAAAACTTGACTCATCGCAGGTCGATAAAACGGCCCAATAAAGCGAAAAAGTCCTGGGCTGGAAGCCAGAAGTAGGCTTCAAACAGTCCCCAGTTCCCAGTCCCCAGTCCCCAGTCCCCAGCCCCTAGTCCCTAGTCCCTAGTCCCTAACCCCTAACCCACAATCATCGTTTGTCAGAGGAATGACTAAAGGGGTGACCTGTGTTATACTTTACCATGGAGTCACGGTTAACCAACCTTACAAGGCATGGGGGGAAGTTTATGGAAAAGGAAATCATATTCCTAGTAGAGGAAACCCCAGAGGGTGGTTATCAGGCACGCGCACTTGGACATGCTATCTTCACCGAGTCCAATACTTTTGAAGAACTGAAAATGATGACACAGGACGCCGTCCAGTGCCACTTCGAGCCTAAAGAAATGCCCCGGCTTATACGGTTACACACGGTTAAAGATGAGGTAATCACGGTATGAAGCTGCCCAGAGATATGGGCGGCGAAGGA
>JAUSGV010000166.1 GCA_030648675.1 Dehalococcoidales bacterium | reverse complement strand
GGGAATAAACCTGGAAAAGAATCAAGTAGGACAAAAATAAAAGAGGGATTGACGGTACACCCCTCTTTTAATTATCTTTTATTCGGTTACTTACGGAGCTGCGGCAGCGTATGCGTCAATAAGACCGGCTCCGTAGTAGGTATCCCAGCCGGTGGCACCAAGATCGTGGGCAGTGGCCACGAGCCTGGCTTTAACATCATCCAGGCTCAAAGAAGGGTTAGCCGCCAATATCAATGCAGCGGTTCCGGCAACGTGAGGGGAGGCCATAGAGGTACCGGACAAAACGGCGTATCCACCGCCTTTGTAAGTCGAATTGATGTTGACGCCCGGTGCGGCCACGGCTACTTCAGCACCATCGCTGCTCCAGTAAGCTCTAACATCGTTTTTATCGGTCGCGGCGACAGCGATCACGCTGGAATACCTTGCCGGATAATTCACATCATCATCTTGATCGGTATCGCCGCTATTGCCCGCGGCAGCAACAATAACGATTCCAGCTTCCTTAGCCAAGTCACAAGCAACATGTAAAGACTGGCTGTCGGAAGTTGTCCCCAAGCTCATGTTGATAACCCGGATACCGTTGTCGATAGCCCAGTCGATACCATTAATAATCCAACTAACGTATCCCGAACCTCTCCTGTCGAGCACCTTGACAGCATAAAGGGATGCTCCCGGAGCGACGCCGACGACACCGATGTTGTTATCCTGAGCAGCGACTATTCCGGCAACGTGTGTTCCGTGGCCGTTATCGTCGTCCCATTTATTCGGGTCTACTTTTCCGCGAATCGTGACGAAGTTCTGTCCTCCAGCTACAGTCAAATCGGGATGGTCTTTATCGATACCGGTGTCGATAATCGCTACGTTTACGCCAGATCCGTTATAGCTCGGCCACACAACGTTCGCATTGATCCTTTCTACACCCCAGGGAATAGTCTCGACAGGTTGCTGCGCAAGCGCGGGTGCCGGTTTAGCGATAGCATTGACAACCGCATCTTCTTCAGCGCGAAGCACTTTTCCGGTTTGTAACAATGCCTGAACCGCGGGCGGCGGCAAGAGAACAACATTAGCGTTACCAAGAAGCGCTATCGGTTCTTCAACGACGCCACCGAATTGCGTAACCAGGGCACCCTTTGCAGCTTCAGTGACGCCGGTATTGAAAATAACGATATAACGCCCCTGGCCGCCTGCACTGGAATTGCTGGCCAACGCACCCTGCCCGACAAAGCCAAGAGCCAACACTACGACCAGGGAAAATGAAAGAAGCATTCTGAGAGATTTTTGAACCATAATTTCCTACCTCCTCCACAAAATTATGTTTTAATTGTCCTACCTTCTTAAACAAAAAGCAATAACCCAAAAGTATCTATGATGGTTGGGGATCGACGGTTAGCCTTCAGGATAGGCTGAATACCAATCTTCAGCTATCGGTTCGAACTCACCCGCGGTGCTCCCGTATTTCGCATACCACGGCTTTCCTAATCTATGTACCAGCGCGGTAAGTTCTTCCAAACGTTTCCTGGTCGTATTTTCAAAGAAATCCATTCTCGCCTTTTTCGACTCAATACGGGCACCTTCCTGCCATAACGCCCTTCCGGCCAAGAACCCGGAGGCACCGGCTGCGGAGGCAATTTCCACCTGCTTTTTGAACACATCGAAATGCTCTCCACCGCTGAGAATTACCCAGGGTAACCGGCAGGCACCGTCCAACTGCCGGCAATACTCAACAAGCCGGCCTTCATCTTTTTCATACCTCATGTCTGCCGGGAATTCAACCTTCAGGACATCGACAGGCAATGCCGCGACCTGCCGCGCTGTCTCGATAACCAGTTCCGGTTTCCCGGCGGCAAACCTTTCTAATTGCCCTACTTCCGATGCGACAGGATAGCTTAGCGTTTCCACCAACAAAGGAATGTCCTCTGCCAGGCAGTCGGCGGCAACTCCGGATATAAGTTCCAACTGCTTTTTAGCGATCTCCTTGATATCGGGGCGGAAATATATCAGCAGCTTAACGGCCGAAGCTCCCATTCTTTTGGCTTTCTTTACGCTCCAGCCGGGGAGGAGTCGGGACAACCTGGCGGTGCTTTCGCCGGAATATCCTGTTTCCTCCAGACTAACCAAGAGGCCGATGCGTCCGGGTAAAACCGCCCGGGCAACTGCCTGCGCAGCCCCATACTGCGGATCGAGGAGGACCGCGCTCGCCGAACCGACGACCACCCGGCAAAGATCAAGTTTAAAATCAACCATTTGCCGGTAGGTAATCGCTTCCGGCTGTTTCTCATTTAAAGCGTGACGCAATGCCGCGCGGTGGTCGAGAGCACAAACCGTCAGGAATCCCCGGTCGTCGGCTATCTCCTGAATGCCCCTCAATTTACCGATCGATATATTCATAAAACGCTCACTCGAACCGCCAAACACTAGTCTGACTAGCCTCGCAAGGCGAGGCCTTGCAAGCCATTCACTTAATCGGTAAGGATCTCCAGCATCTCGGTCAGGTTGGGGTCCAGCTTTTTGGTTTTATTCCAGGTGTCTTCGAGGGGTGTATAAGCCACCTCCCCGTTTACCTCACCCACCATATGCCCGTCTTTCCCATTCAACAGCGCCTGAACGGCAGCGATACCGAGTCTACTGGCCAGGACCCTGTCGCGAGCTGTCGGCGGCCCGCCGCGTTGAATGTGTCCGAGAATACAAACCCTGGCGTCAAAGCCAATGCTGCATTTTACCTGCCTGGCAAGCTCTAAAGTAGTTCCGGCATGCCCCTGTTCGGCAACGACGATGATAATACTTCTTTTTCCTTTGCCGAAGTAACCCGTAATATGGCGGCACAACTCTTCCGGACTCATCGGTGCTTCCGGAATAATAATTTCCTCGGCGCCGCTGGCTATTCCGCTTTTTAAAGCGATGAAGCCGGAATGCCGCCCCATTACCTCAATGAAAAACAGACGCTGGTGAGCGTCCGCCGTATCACGGATACGGTCAATGGCTTCCAGAGCCGTATTCACGGCAGTATCGAAACCGATCGTATAATCGGTACCGTAGCAATCGTTATCGATGGTGCCGGGAACGCCGACTATCTTTATGTTCCCTCCATTGGAAAGCAATGAGGCACCCTGAAATGTACCGTCGCCCCCGATTAGAATCAAGCCTTCAATGCCCTTATCCGCCAGAACGCCGATTGCCTTTGCCCTGCCTTCAATCGTCTTGAATTCTTCCGGCCGGGAAGTGCCCAGCATAGTACCGCCGAGGTGAATAATATTTCTAATTGCGGCACGGTCGAGAGGAACGATATCCCCACTCATGAGCCCGGCGAATCCCTCACGTATGCCCAGTATCTCGATGTCTTTTGCCAGAGCCGCGCGTACCGAGGCGCGAATACAGGCGTTCATTCCCGGTGCGTCCCCCCCGCTGGTAAGGATACCTATTCTTTTCATGCTGCTTTACCCCTCTCCGAACGGATTAAATGATTTTGGCGGGATATAAAAATATTATACAACAGTCGTACTGCGATAATTGACGGAAATGGCAGGGGAATTAGACCTCTTTTAAGCAACGAAGCGGGAATGTTTCGATTGACTTTTATTACTAAAGGTGTATGCGGCTTGGCTAAGGTCGTACGTTGAAAAAGAAGAGCTTTATTGAGGCTATGGTGTCCCTGGGGCGATTCGAACGCCCGGCCCACTGCTTAGAAGGCAGTTGCTCTATCCTGCTGAGCTACAGGGACAAATGTAATTCAGCTAGATTTTACGACAAAACAATCGCTAAAACAACAACAACAGGAGATGCAGGGTAGTTTCCGAGCGGGGTGCTGAAAAACTTACTTCTGGCGCGTCACCATCGGGAAATGACGTACAAGAGGAAATGTGCAGGCTAAAAATCCCTCTCAATCTCCCTTTATGAAAGGGAGATGCCGATTCACTAAATTCATACGGCACTCCGTATGAGTGCACCCCCTTGACTTTGGTTCTGGTCGGACGGATCGACGGCATGCTGTATGTATTCCACGTTGCAAGTACCTTCGTGCGTCTCGCACCATGCCTGGCACTTTTCCGCCCATTCTCTTTCTCGATAGAACATGCCGCAAACGTCACATCGATATAATATCTGTTTCCCATTTTTTACTTCAGTTACCATTTTTTGCCTCAACGCTTCGCAAGAACAATTACATTCATCTTATTATAACGAAAACCGGATACCGAATTACGCCTGTATGGTTCGCGCGATATGGCCAGCCCCACTCCCAGATTCATTCACTTCGTTCAGAATGACAAACGAATAACCGGGATTGCCATGTCGCTTCGCTCCTCGCAACGACAACCGGATTAGTTATTGCCGAGTGCCAAATCGTTGTGTTATACTTTGTGTTTGTCAATGTCTTGAGGGGGGATTAATTTTGCCAGAAACTGCAAATATCAATTCGACAACGCTAAAACAGCTTCTTGAAGCCGGAGCACACTTCGGCCATCAGACCAGCCGGTGGCATCCGAAGATGAAGTCTTACATCTTCACGAAACGAAAGGGCATCCACATCATCGACCTTGAACAGACGGTCACGATGCTGGAAAAAGCCTGCAATTTCATAAGAGACACTGCCGCCGACGGCGGTCATATCATCTTTGTCGGTACGAAGAAACAGGCCCAGGAAGCCATCCAGGAAGAAGCGAAACGCTGCGGCATGTATTATGTCAGTCAGCGCTGGATCGGCGGGACATTGACGAATTTCTCTACAATCCAGTCGCGAATCGACTACCTGGTACGACTGGAAGACCAGAAGGCCAAGGGAGAATTCTCCCGCTTGCCGAAAAAAGAGGCATTGAAACTGGGCGAGGAAATCATTCGCCTTAACCAGGACCTGGGCGGATTTAAAGAAATGACGAGCCTACCCGCGGCACTGTTCATCGTCGATACCGTAAAAGAAAAGAACGCGATCGTCGAGGCTAAAAAAGTCGGCATACCGGTTGTCGCCGTCGCCGACACCAACAGCAATCCTGACGAGATCGATTATCCGATCCCGGCCAACGACGATGCCATCAGAGCCATCAAGTTGATTTGCAGCAAGATCGCCGACGCCGTGCTGGAAGGTAAAGCCCGCCGCTATGCGGTTGCCGAGCCGATGCCGGCGGAGGCTGGCACCACGGTACCCGCCGCAGCCGCCGAACCGGCTGTTTCCGCCTCCAACCAACCCGCGGGGCAGTAGAGGAGATTAAGACTAGAATTGAAAATTACGGCGGATAACGTCAAAACATTAAGAGAACAATCGGGGGCCGGAGTCATGGACTGCCGGAACGTCCTCGCTGAAACCGACGGCGATATTGAAAAAGCCGCCGCGATACTGAAAGAGAGAAACCTCTACAAGGCAGAGAAGAAGAAGGAACGCTCGACCTCTCAGGGGATCGTCGAAGCGTACGTTCACACCGGGGGCCGCATCGGCGCCCTGGTCGAACTGAACTGCGAGACCGATTTTGTCGCCCGTACCGCCGAATTCAAGCAACTGGCACACGATTTGGCGATGCAGGTTGCGGCAATGGATCCGCAGTTTGTTTCGAAAGAAGAAATTCCAGCCGGTTCCGACCTTACCGAGGGTGTCTGCCTCCTGCAGCAGCCGTTCATCAAGTGCACCGATATAACCATTCAGGACCATATCAAACAGTCAATCGCCAAACTCGGCGAAAACATCAAGGTAAAACGGTTCATCAGATTTGAAATGGGCGAGTCCTAAGCTCGTCAGGGGAGAACGTTTTTCATGACTCCTCCCAAGTATAAGCGCGTTCTACTCAAACTGAGTGGTGAAGCCTTCGCCGGCAGGGGTAAGCACGGCATCGACGCTGCTACGCTGAGAAAGATCGCCCGCAAAATCAAACCGGTTACCGAAATGGGCGTTAGCGTCGGCATCGTGGTCGGCGGCGGCAATATCTGGCGCGGAGCAGAAGCGGAGAGAAACGGGATGGACCGGGCAACGGCTGATTATGCCGGTATGCTGGCAACAGTCATCAATGCCCTATCTCTACAGGATGTCCTGGAAGCGGAAGGCCTGGATGTCAGGACACAGTCCGCGATCGAGATTCATTCGGTAGCGGAGCCGTACATCCGGCGGCGCGCCATTCGTCACCTCGAGAAGGGCCGCGTCGTCATCTTTGCCGCCGGCACGGGAAATCCCTATATGACCACTGACACCGCTGCCGCATTGCGGGGCATCGAGATCGGGGCGGATGTCCTGCTCATGACCAAATACCGCGTCGACGGTATTTATGATAAGGATCCGCGGAAGCACCCTGAGGCCAAGAGGTTCGACCGTTTGACATACCTTAAAGCGCTGAACATGCGCCTGGAAGTAATGGATACGACCGCCATTTCGCTTTGTCTGGAGAACGGACTGCCGATAATCGTTTTCGACCTGGACACACCGCGAAGCATTGAACGAGCTGTCTGCGGCGAAACTATCGGCACGATTGTAACGAGTGAGTAACGATATGGCAATGAATACTTTACGCAGCACGGAAGACAAAATGCGCAAGACCGTCGAGGGTTTGAAGACGGAACTGGCGACGATTCGCACGGGGCGGGCAACGCCGGCCCTCGTCGAACACGTGAAAGTAGACTACGAAGGCATGATGATGCCGATAAACCAGTTGGCCGGTATTTCGGTGGCGGAGGCCAAACTTCTCGTCATCCAACCCTGGGACAAGTCCACCATCAAATTGATCGAAAAGGCAATCCTGGCTTCCGACCTCGGACTGACACCCATCAACGACGGCAACGTGGTCCGCATCAGCATTCCGCCGCTTTCCGACGAACGAAGACAGGAACTGATCAAGTCCGTCCACCGTCGCGTCGAAGAACGGAAGATCGCCATCAGGAACCTGAGACGCGACGGGCTGGAGGAATTGAAAACCCTGGAAACAAAGAAGGAACTCTCCCAGGACCAGCACAAGCAGGCGGCCGCACAACTGCAAAAGATCACCGACACCCATATCGCCGGCACTGACCAGGCCGGAAAAGATAAGGAAACCGAACTCAGGCAGGTCTAAGTTAGATCATTGGCAAAAACCGATGACCAAAACCGCCGTGCCCCAAAAGCTTTCCCTTTTCCCAACCCATGTTGCCCTCGTTCCGGACGGTAACGGCCGCTGGGCGGAGCGAAACGGACTTCCCCGTCTTGCCGGACACCAGGCCGGTATCGCCACCATGCACCGCATGCTGGAATACATCAGCGATTACCCGTTCAAGTATTTCACGCTTTACGGTTTTTCCACGGAAAACTGGGGACGTCCCGAAACCGAAGTGGAAGGACTTTTCGACCTCGTCGAAGAATTTATCAACGCTCACGTTCAGGAAATTCACCAGAAAAACGTCAGATTCCAGCACCTGGGACGGTTGAAAGAACTACCGAAAGGACTTCAGGCCGCAGTGAACGGGGCAATCCAATTGACGAAAAGGAATACAGGGATGGTCCTGAGCGTGGCCTTCAATTACGGGGGGCGGGCGGAGATAATCGATGCCGTTCGCCGTCTTATCGAAGAGGGAGTCGAGCCGAAAAAGGTAGATGAAAAGCTCTTCGGGCGCTATCTGTACACTGCCGGATTACCCGACGTCGACCTGATGATTCGCACCGGCGACGAGATACGGCTCAGTAATTTTCTTATCTGGCAGACCGCTTACGCCGAAAACTTCTATTCGAAAGTCCTCTGGCCCGACTTTACCAGGGAAGACCTGGACAAAGCGCTCGTAGCTTATAGCAAAAGAAAACGGCGCTTCGGCCGGGTACAGGCACGGCAATAGCCATGATGAAACAGAGATTTCTTACCGCGATTGTGGGGATTCCCATCCTGGTAGCCGCCGTTTGGTATGACAACTCCATCCCCACGTTCACCATTTTCGTAGCCGCCTGGGGAGCCGTCGCGGCTCTTGAATTCTACCGGCTGGTCAAGCTGGACAAGGTCCCCCAGCTTGCCTATTTCGGCATGGCCTGGACGCTCTTGTTCATTCTCAGCCGCAATTCCGAACTGCTGGCGATGATCAAGCCGTATTTCGACCCCGGACTGCTGGCACCGGCGCTGTTAACTTCTGCAATAACGCTTTCCCTCATCGGTCTGCTGATACGACGGCCGAGGGAGCAGGCCTTTAACAGTTGGGCATGGACGATGGCGGGGGTTCTGTACACCGGCTGGCTGCTCAGTTATTTGGTTGCCCTGCGCGGATCTACGGACGGACGCAATTGGGTGTTGCTCGCTCTATTTGCCACTTTCGCTTCGGATACGGCGGCGTTTTTTGTCGGCCGTACCTGGGGACGGCGTAAACTGGAACCAACTATCAGCCCCGCAAAAACCTGGGAAGGCTCAATCGCCGGCATCTGCGGAGCGATAATCATTACCTGCCTCTTCACGCTTCCTACGCCGCTCCAGATCAATATCCCGTGGTGGCAGGGGGTTATTCTCGGCTTGCTGGTCAGCGTTTTCGGACAATTCGGCGACCTGATCGAGTCTTTGCTCAAGCGCAACATGGGAGTCAAAGACTCGAGCCATCTGCTTCCGGGACACGGCGGCCTGCTCGACCGCATGGACAGCGTTGTGTTCGCCGGAGTGCTGGTATATTATTATATGTTATGGGTAACCCGGTAAAAAAAATCGCCATCCTCGGGTCAACCGGTTCCATCGGACAACAAACTCTCGACATTATCAGGACTTTCCCCCAACGGTTTGAGATAATCGGACTAACCGCCGGACAGAACACAGAGCTGCTCAACAAGCAGATCGAAGAATTCAAGCCGAAGTTCTACTGGCACGGCGGTAAAGACGCTAAAACTGATATTGCCGGCAGCGAAAAGCTTTCTCCCGAAGAACTAGCCGGTCATCCGACAGTAGACCTGGTGGTGATCGCCGCTTCGGGAAAAGCCGGACTGGCACCGACTTTGGCCGCGGTCAAAGCCGGGAAAACGGTAGCACTGGCTAACAAAGAATCGCTGGTAGCCGCCGGTGAGATCATCACCACCGAAGCGAAAAAACACGGCGTTCGGATCCTGCCTATTGACAGCGAGCACAGCGCCATCTGGCAGTGCCTCCGCGGCGAAAACCAACCACCGGCCAGGATAATTTTGACAGCATCGGGCGGGCCCTTCCGTCATTATTCCAAGACGGAACTGGAAGCGGTCACGCCACAGCAAGCCCTGAAACATCCGTCCTGGAAAATGGGGAGGAAAGTCACTATCGACTCGGCAACGCTGATGAACAAAGGGCTGGAGATCATCGAAGCCCGCTGGCTTTTCGATACGCCTTTCGACCGGATTGACGTCGTCGTCCACCCCCAGAGCATAATCCATTCCATGGTAGAATTCCCTGACGGCTCGACCAAGGCACAATTAAGCCATCCTGATATGCGCCTGCCGATACAATACGCGCTGTCTTACCCGGAACGCTGGCCGAACCAGAATGTAACGAAAATGAACTGGGACAAAACGAAGGAACTGACATTCGAAGCACCCGACATGGAGTCGTTCCCCTGCTTGAAATTGGCCGTTGAAGCCGGAAAACGCGGCGGTACCTATCCGGCCGTCCTCTGTGCCGCCGACGAGACAGCAGTGGAGCTATTCCTGTCGGGACAGATAAAATTCACCGATATCGCATGTCTGGTGGAACAATTGCTGTTCGAACACCAGTCCCTCTTCCGCCCTTCTCTCGATGAAATCGCGGCGGCTGATGCCTGGGCAAGAGAGAAAACCATGGAACTTGCCGCTGGAGCCTATCGATGCTGATCACCATAATCGCTTTCATCGCCGTAATCGCGGTTTTGATATTAGCCCATGAACTCGGACATTTCTTTACCGCCCGTGCCGCCGGCGTAAAAGTTCCGGAGTTCGGCATCGGCTTCCCTCCCCGATTATTCGCCATTAAAAGGGGAGAGACCACCTATTCCATAAACCTGCTGCCTCTGGGCGGTTACGTCAAACTGGCGGGAGAGGAAGACCCCAAGATGCCGGGAAGCCTTGCCGGGAAGAGCATTCCAATCAGGCTTCTCGTCCTGGCTTCCGGTTCGATCATGAACTTCCTTCTGCCAATAATTCTCTTTTCCGTGGCGTTCATGGTTCCGCACAATCAAATCTCCGGAAACGTGACGGTCGAACAGGTAACCCCCGGTACACCCGCCGCCGACGCCGGTATCGTACCCGGCGACATCCTGCGCAAACTGAACGGCAAAGAATTGAACAGCAGCGGCGACCTGAACCGATATCTGCAAATCAACCTGGGAAAAGAGGTCGACCTGCTCGTACAGCATGCCGACAATACCACTTCGACCGTTCAAGTCGTGCCGCGGTGGAAACCGCCTGCGGGACAAGGCCCGACCGGGCTTGTGGTCGACACCCCGAACTACACGATTTACAAGGAATATTTTCCGTTCTGGAAGGCGATTCCCATGGGTTTCGTCACGTCCTTCGAAACTCTCGCTTTGTTCAAGAACGCGATCCTCGGTATGTTTATCGGGACGTCTCCGATCGGCGTTACCGGCCCGGTGGGAATCGCTCAAATAACAGGAGAAGCGATCAAGGTCGGCTTCAGCGCCCTGCTGGAATTTACGGCCTTCCTCAGCATGAACCTGGCAATTTTCAACCTGTTCCCACTGCCGGCTCTCGACGGGGGCAGAATCGCCTTCGTCGTTGTCGAATGGGCACGCCGCGGAAAGCGAGTCAACCCGAGAACCGAGGCCATGATACACTTGATCGGGTTCATTGCGTTTATTCTCTTCATGCTGGCAGTTACCTACCAGGACATTATTCGCATTATCACCGGGCAGAATCTGACACCCTAAAAACGTAAAAAGCAAAGATAAAAAATAAAAGATACAAGAAACAATAACCAAACAAACTCCAAACGACAAATGCGAATAACCAAAATATACGAAACCCTTCCGTGCTCGCCTGTCCCGTCCTGCCCCGTATGACAGGATTGGAATCGGGGCACTTTAGTCGGGAACACGGAATCCAGTCGCATAAACATTTCCTCTCCCCTTGCGGGAGAGGATTAAGGTGAGGGGAAAATAAAGTCAATCGCCTTTTAGTATCAACTATGATAATTCGTCGCCTCGCTAAACAAATACACATCGGTAACGTCACCATCGGCGGCGGAGCTCCTATTGCTGTTCAATCGATGACCAACACCGATACCCGAGACGCGCGGTCGACAATCAACCAGATAAAGGAATTGGCAGAGTACGGCTGCGAGATCATTCGCGTGGCCGTCCCGGATATGGAGGCCGCCAGAGCCCTCCCCCGCATAAAGAAGGGTATCTCGATACCGCTCATCGCCGACATCCATTTCGATTACCGGCTGGCGGTCGAAGCGATAAAATCAGGAGTCGACGCTCTCCGCCTGAATCCGGGCAATATCGGCAATCCGGAAGAAGTGAAAAAGGTGGTGCTCGCCGCCAAAGAAAGGCAGGTGCCGATACGCATCGGCCTGAACGCCGGCAGCCTGCCCCAAGACCTCAATCCCAGGCTCACCACAGCGAAAAAGCTGGTCGCGGCCGCCATAAAACAGGTAAAACTCTTGGAGAGTCTGGATTTCGACCTCATCAAGATATCGTTAAAAGCCTTCGACGTACCGACAACCATCGAAGCATATAAAGATATCGCGAAAAAGACGTCTTACCCGTTGCACGTCGGCATAACCGAAGCCGGAACGCCGCGAGCCGGTATCATCCGTTCCAGCGTGGGCATAGGGACGCTGCTTTACCTGGGAATCGGCGATACCATTCGCGTTTCCCTCACCGCCCCTCCCCGCGAAGAAATATTCGCCGGCTACGAGATTCTGAAAAGCCTGGATCTGCGCGAGCATGGGCCGGTGCTGGTAAGCTGCCCCTCTTGCGGGCGGACGGAAGTCGATATAATCGGCCTCGCCCAGGCGGTGGAAAAAGAACTGACGAAAATCAGCCAGCCGATCAAGGTGGCGGTCATGGGCTGCGTGGTCAACGGCCCCGGAGAAGCGATGGACGCCGATATCGGCATTGCCTGCGGAAAAGGTAAGGGCGTACTCTTTAAAAAGGGAGAAAAGATCGGGGTGGTAGAGGAGAAAGACTTTCTCGCGGCACTAATGAATCAGGTGGATCGGCTGATCCACTGTGACAGTTAATGAGCACTTCACCGTTCGGGAAGAATAAAGACCCACTGGTACACGTGGCAACTGCTCCAAACGAAATCATTGCCGGCATGTGGGCGGACATACTGGAACAGAACGGTATCCATGTATTAATAAAAAGAATACCTCGCAATTATTTTAATTACGGCGTTCCTGCCACTGATGACCTATGTGAGATTTACTCTCCGGCGTCTAAAGCACAAGAGGCTGAACAGATTTTATCGTCTCTCAACGAAGCCGGTGACACGGAAAAGCCTCCTGACAAAACTGATAAATAAGGCGGATTGCTTCGCTTCGCTCGCAAAGACTCCTTTTCTTCGTCGTTGCGAGGAGCGAAGCGACGAAGCAATCCGTA
>JAUSGV010000163.1 GCA_030648675.1 Dehalococcoidales bacterium | reverse complement strand
TGCAGCTTTTTACTATGGTGTTTTAACCGTTGCCACGGCTCTTTTCGCTTTATCCAGGCTAACGGTGGTCCTGATGATGACTGTACGGTCAATCAGACTTCCTGCCGTGTCAAACAGGGGGTTTCCGGCCAGATTTCTAGTCCCTAGCCCCTAATCTCCAATCCCCAAGGCGGTTGCACCAAACCCTCGTGTTTGCTAAACTTGTCTGGTTTTGCGGGCCGCTAGCTCAACTGGCTAGAGCAACTGACTCTTAATCAGTAGGTTCCGGGTTCGACTCCCGGGCGGCTCATTTTTAGCCCCTTCCCCTACCACCTGCATTTTGCTAAAATCGCATTAGCATTATGAGACTCAGAGCTTTTTACAGCTAAGTAATCGACGAAAAACTTTTCGGGGAGAACAGAAATTGCTTCAAATTGGTAACAAAGTACGCGCAAATGCCGGTGAAAACAAGGGCAGAATCGGAAACGTGGTCGGGTCTATACCGCTGCTGAATCCAAACCCGATCAAAATGATGGCTACCCAACGGGAAATGGCGTCTCAAGGAAGATCGATAATCTGGACCGTAAAATTCGATAACGGCAATGTTGATTCATTCGAAGAGAGCGAATTGGAAACTGTTTCTTGACCCGTCGCGCGTAGGATTGGATGGAAAGAAGCGATAAAACTTCAGAGCGCCATCAAGTAGGTCGCTAATACAAAGAATCCCATAAGAGCAAAAAGGATTCCGCTTATTCTGAGGAAACAGATCCGGAATCGGAGTCCTAACATCACGAGGATTTTCCATTTCAAATCGTACGCGTAGTCCCACACCGCGATCAGCCTGGCAAATATCGCCAGAATAATGCCCCCCACCAGGTAGACAACCCCGAAAATAGGCTGCCATATCATATAATCCGTCCGATTATTCCTTGATAGCCGCCCAGATCAAGGCGACAAACCATCCGATGCCCGTCCAGCCTCCAAAAATATTTAACAGGATTATTGCCAGCCGCTGCCTCTTCCGCATTGCCAATGCAATAATAGTCGGCAACAAATAGACTATCGTACCGAAAATCCAGAACGTCATTATTATCAAAAGCGGCAGCCCGTATAAAAAGTCAAACATATTCAGCTAACCCTCCCTCACTGATCCATCCTCGAACTATTCAGCGGCCGCTACGTGATTCCGCAGCGTCCCGACCTTCTCTATTTTAACTTCCACGACATCGCCCGGATTGATGCGGCCGATACCTCCCGGGGTGCCGGTCGAAATAACGTCGCCGGGGAGAAGCGTCATCACGCGGGAAATAAAACTCAACAGCCGCGGCACACCGAAAATGAGGTTACTCGTATTGGAAGACTGCTTCACCTGGCCGTTGACGTAAGTCTCGATCTTGAGGTTGTCCGCCGCAATGCCCGTGACTATCCAGGGGCCGAGCGGCCCGAACGTGTCGAATCCTTTGGCCCGCGTCCACTGTCCGTCCTCTTTCTGGTAGACTCGTTCCGTAACGTCGTTGGCACAGGTATAACCGAGGATATAATCGTTGGCTTTGTCTTCCGTCACATCTTTAGCCTTTTTGCCGATGACCACGGCCAGCTCGCATTCGTAGTCGACCCGCCCGACCGACGATTTCGGTATGATGATCGTGTCATCGGGCCCGATCACACAGGTGGAAGGCTTCAGGAAGATGAGCGGCTCCTTGGGAGGCGTGAACTCAGAGAACTCCTGGGCGTGGGCGTGGTAGTTGAGCCCGATAGCAACTATCTTCGACGGCAGGCATGGAGCGAGCAGCTTTACTTCCTTCAGTTTATAAGAAGTACTGTCGGTCTTGAATCCTGCCCCTTGTCCTTGCAGCAGAGCATAAGGTCTGCCGCGAGCGCCGAGGACCGTGTTCCCGTCCAATACTCCATATTTGACCTTCCCCTCGGTGGCAAAACGGACGATTTTCATATAACGTTTTGATTGTAGTCTCTCAAACCTTAACCGGTCAATTATCCCATCGACTAAAGGTGAAGCAATAACCAAGATATGCCGATTCCTTACCTTTGCCGAATCCCCCAGGTCATGCGGCATCCTGCATGAAGAATGAATCGGAATGGTTAATAAAATTACCCCTTACTTCACATCAAGTGCGATTCAGGCCCTATTCCGGAACGTCTCCGAGATTGCCACGGGCTTCGCAAAGACGGTGTGAAAACGATAGATTCCGTTTTTCAACGGAATGGTTATACGTACGTTGCTTCAAATATGACGCGAATGGTAAACTTTAAATATCCCTATGAAAAGCAATGCTATCAACGTGACCGAAGAGAGTTTTGCCTCTCTTACCGCCTTGTGGAAAAGCCAGAACCGGCTTGACTGGAATTCCATCTTTGTTCTGCCTGCCTGGATGCAAGTCTGGTGGCAGGAGTTCGGCCGCGGCGACAAGCCTTATTTCCTCAACGTGAAACAAGGTGAGGAAACTACCGGTATCGCCCCGCTTTTCCTGCAGGGAAAAACCGCTTCGTTAGTGGGCAGTGCCGATGTTTGTGATTACCTCGACTTTATCGTTGTCCCCGGCCAGGAAAAGGACTTCTTCAATACATTGCTCGACGACCTTAAGAAAAGAGGCATCGAAGATCTCGATCTAGGAGCAGTACGCCCCAACTCGACCGTGATGACCTCGCTCGTGCCTCTCGCTCGCGAAAAGGGCTGCGAAGTCAGCATAAAGCAGGAAGATGTCTCAGTTGAACTGGAGCTGCCGGATACTTACGACAAATATCTTGCCCTGCTGGAGGGCAAGCAGCGGCACGAACTGAACCGCAAAATCCGTAATGCTTCCGCCGAGGGTAAACTTAATTACCGCATCGTGAGCGACAAAGCCGAGCTCAACAAGACCCTCGATGACTTTTTCAAGATGTTTACCGAAAGCCGCCACGATAAAGCGGAATTTCTGACGACCGATATGGAGACTTATTTTCGCTCGCTCCTCGACGCCATGGCCGGGATCGGACTCGCCAGGATCGGCGTCCTCGATCTCGACAACGTCCCCGTCGCCATGATCCTCTATTTCGATTACCGCGATTGCATTTATCTTTATAACAGCGGCTACGATCCCCGCTACGAGTCGCTCAGCGCCGGACTGTTGTGCAAGGTGATGAGCATCCAGGCAGGCATCGAATCAGGGAAGAAGGTCTTCAATTTCCTGAAAGGGAATGAGATTTACAAATACCGGTTGGGCGGCAAGGAAGTCCCCCTGTACCGCTGCGGAATAAATATCGGGTAAAATTAAGGGTAAGGATTCTGAATTGGAACGTCGATTGAAAATAGCCATGCTTAGCACGCACTCCTGCCCCATGGGCAAACTCGGAGGCAAGGACACCGGAGGTATGAGCGTCTGGGTGAAAGAGGTAGCCGCCATTTGGGGCAGGCTCGGACACTCCGTCGACGTTTTTACCCGCATCAAAGACCTTAAGGACACCCATATCGTCGAATTCGGGGATAATGCCCGTCTCATCCACCTGCCGGCAGGAAACTTCGGCGAGATAAGCAAGCTGTCGTTGTACAACTACCTTCCCGATTTCGCCGGCAACGTGGAAAATTACCGGAAAGAGAACGACCTGCGATACGACCTGATCCTGAGCCACTACTGGCTTTCCGGTCAGGCCGGCCGCATCCTGCAAACAACCTGGAACGTACCTCATATCGTCATGTTCCACACCCTGGGCGTGATGAAAAACACCCTCGTCGTCAACGAGCCGGAACCCGATCTTCGCCTGGAAACGGAAAAAAGCTTGACCCATGGCTGCTGCTATATCATTGCCGCCACCCCGCAGGAGAAAAGAGCACTGGTCGCACATTACGAGGCAATACCGGAGAACGTCTTCGTCATCCCGTGCGGGGTAAACATGGAAATGTTCCGGCCGGTCAACAAGATGGTCGCGCGACAGCATATCGGCTTCGACGGCGATAAGCTCGTCATGTTCGTCGGGCGCATCGAAGCCCTGAAAGGCATCGACCAACTGATTAAGGCGATACCGCTCTTGCCGAAAGAACAGGACGTCAGGCTCCTCATCGCCGGCGGCGACGAATACAGCCGTCCGGAAATCGACCGGCTTAAGGCCTTCGCCGACAGCCTCGGCATCGAAAACAGGGTGTCCTTCCGGGGTCTGATTAAACAGGAGCAATTGCTTTATTACTACAGCGCGGCCGACGTTTGTGTGAGCCCGTCCTACTATGAAAGCTTCGGGTTAACCCCCCTGGAATCCCTGGCCTGCGGCACGCCGGTAGTGGTGACCGACGTCGGCGCCGCCAAAGATATTATTCGCACTGAAGCCGCGGGATACGTCGTCCCCGATAACGCTCCCCGCGTACTGGCGGACAAGATCGCGTTAGTCCTGGCTCGGCCGAATAACGCCGCGACGGCGCAGCAGATACGGAAATCGATATCCGGATTTAACTGGGGAAATACCGCCCGGGCCTCTCTCAAGGTCTGCCGCAAAGCCGTCGCCAAATATTCCGCCCCGGTACCTTCCTAAAAATATATGACAACAAAACCCGCACAAATACTGGTAGTGGCACCCCATCCCGACGACGCTGAATTCGGGGCCGCCGACACTATCGCACGATGGGCGCGCGGCGGAGCCGATATCGTTTATCTGATATGTACTAACGGCGATAAGGGTACGAGCGATCCGGCGATGACGTCCCTGAAACTGGCAAAGTTCAGGGAAAAAGAGCAGCGAGCCGCAGCCAGGATACTCGGGGTGAGAGAGGTAGTTTTTCTGAACTACCCCGACCAGGGACTTGAGGACACGCCCGGCTTTCGTAAGGACATTGTCCGGGTGATCCGCCAGTTCAAACCGAACACCGTCGTTACCTGCGACCCTTACCGCCGCTATATTTCGCACCGCGATCACCGCGTCGCCGGCCAGGCCACGCTGGACGCTGTTTATCCGACGGCACGCGACCTCCTGGCCTTTCCCGACCTGGCGGAGCAGGGGTTTCTCCCCCACAAGGTCAAGGAAGTGTATTTGTGGGGGTCGGATGAGCCGAATTACTTTTCCGACATTGCCCAAACCTTCGAACTTAAAATGGCTGCCCTCTGCTGCCACAAGAGCCAGATCTGGGACAGTGCCGAACTGGAGGAGCGCATGATGCAGCGCTGCAAAACCACGGCGGAAGGCACCAGCTACGAAATGGCAGAAGCTTTCTACCACTTCGAATTGACTTATTAGCACAATCTGATTAATCGGAGGTAGCGATGAAACCAATCGGACCCTTGATGAGAGAACACCGTCTAATTGAGCGGATGGTCGCCCTGGTAAACAAACAACTTTTACAGATCCAGGAGAAAAATTCGGCAGATATCAGGTTCATTTCCCAGGCTATCGACTTTTTTCGCACTTACGCTGACAGGACACATCACGGAAAAGAAGAAAATATCCTTTTCAAGGCGCTCGACGCTAAACCTCTTTCTCCGGAACACAGACGGATGATGAATGAGTTGGTGCAAGAACACGTTTTCGGACGGCAGAAGGTAGGCCAACTGGCCCAAGCCGGAGATAAATACGATCACGGTGACAAGGAATCTCTATTCGAAATAACAAGCTGCCTCAAAGAACTGTCGGTATTTTATCCGGCACACATCCTTAAAGAAGACGCACATTTTTTCTATCCGTGTCTTGAATATCTAAGCAAAACAGAACAGGATGACATGCTGCAGGAATTTTGGGAGTTCGATAGAACCCTTATCCATGAAAAATATCAACAAATGGTGGAAAAACTCACAACGGGCCTGACTTAAAATATACTTCCCGAGGTGACTGGTTTGAATGCTGGCGGAGGCATCCGGTTCCCTGCCGATGACCAAGAAAGAAGAAAATGGATGGACCCGGAAGTCATCCTGTCCGACCTTGGCTTAAAGCCGGGCTTAACCTTTGTCGATATAGGCTGCGGTGCCGGTTTCTTCGCTCTGCCGGCAGCCAGAATAGTCGGCAAAACAGGCAAAGTATACGGGCTGGACGCGGACGCCCGGTCGATAGCCGCTTTGAAGGAGCAAGCCGCCAGGGAGAAGCTTGATAACCTGCACCTCACCACCGGTAGAGGGGAAGAAACGATATTGTGCGAGGAATGCGCTGATTTCGTATTCTTCGGGATGGACCTTCACGATTTCCAAGATGCTGCCAAAGTACTGGAAAATGCACGAAGGATGATAAAGCCTGCAGGTAGATTGGTCAATCTGGATTGGAAAAAGGTTGAAATGAGATTTGGCCCACCGCTAGAAAAAAGATTCGATGAACAGAAGGCTAAAACTTTGATCGAAGCCGCCGGTTTTTCGGTAGAGACAATCTCAGACAGCGGACCTTACCATTACCTGATTACGGCCAGGCCTAAGGCCGAGGAAAACTAGTAAATTAGATATTGCCAGGCAATCCTTGTCATTCTGGAGGCGTCTGACTCCCCAAGACTCTGAAGACGCCGAAGAATTTCAGTGCGGTGGGGGCTAAAGACAATGAATTCGCGTTTAGAAGACATCAGTGCAGGTTGGTTCGATACCGGCAAAAATGGCCACACCCTGAGAGCCTTCGCTTCGCTCCAGGGTGACAAAACGAGCAACCTCTCAGACCGGTTCTCTTCGGGAGCAAACGAGTGAGTCTGCAACTAATCTCATTTTCCTTCGAAACTGCCTTCGGCCCTGTCACCGTCACCGCGTCTCGCCAGTGCCTGGTTTCGCTTATCTTTTCGCACCGGCCTGACGTGTCGACGCCTCCTCCCATCGAATTTGCCAGCCTCGTCTCCCGCCTTCAGACATATTTCGACGGCAGGAAGGTCTGCTTCGACGACATCAAGCTCGACCTGAGTTCCGCAACGCCATTCCAGATTAAAGTATGGCAAGCGACCCGCTCAATTCCTTACGGCGAGACGCGGAGCTACCGCTGGGTCGCCGAACAAACAGGCAAACCGGCAGCAACCCGTGCGGTCGGGCAAGCCCTGGGCAAAAATCCGCTGCCGATAATTATCCCTTGCCACCGTGTAATTACAAGCACCGGCGGTTTCGGCGGTTACAGCGGGGGGCTGGAAATGAAGCATACACTCTTGCGGCTTGAAAAGGTTACTTTTGCCACGGTAATCCCGAGTCGGTAAACCCACTGGAGGAGCTTTTCAGTTTTATCTCGGAAGTCCCCTTCATTTTCAGGCTCTGGAAACTTGACTCGCCCTGCTCGATCAAACCCGCTCCAGAAAAGCTGAAATAGCGGTCATTGCCGATGATAATGTGGTCCAGGACTTTCATATTGACCGTATTGGCGGCGAAGATCAGGTCGCGGGTGAGGTCTTTGTCGCTCTGGCTTGGCTCGGGGTTACCCGAAGGATGATTGTGCACGAAAATAAGCGAAACGGCATTATGTTTGAGGGCATGGTCAATAACTTCGCGCGATGAAACGGCGCTGCAGTTCACTGTTCCCTCGAACAGATCTTCCATGGCAAGGATTTGATTCTGGCTGTTGAGATAGAGGACCTTGAAAATCTCTTTCTTACGATCGCTAAGGGCATGGTACAGGTATTCGAATACCTCCTGTGAGGACTTTACCGCCAGAGGCTCGGTAATCTTGTCTTTTAAGTACCTTCGGGCGATTTCCTGGATAAATTTGACCGCAATGGCATTTACCGGGCCAATGCCGCGAATTTTCTGGAGTTCTTCTGTTGGGGCATCGAGAACGCCCCTTACCGTTTTGAATTTTTTGAGAGTATCTTTCGCCGCCTGCTTGGTATCACGCTGCGGCGTACCAAAGATGAGAAGCAATTCTACTATTTCATAGTCGTTAAAGCCTGAGAGACCTACGCGGCGAAATTTCTCCCGCAACCGGTCGCGGTGACCGGCAACTTCCAGCGTATCTTTGGCGGCTTCTTTTTTCATTTCTTAACAGCCATATCCGGAAAGAAGCATCAGGTACGATAAAACGACTTTAGTATAACGTTTTTTTCTGGATTCCGTGTCGGAATGGTTAATTTATCTCGAA
This sequence comes from Dehalococcoidales bacterium, assembly GCA_030648675.1. GTDB lineage: Bacteria > Chloroflexota > Dehalococcoidia > Dehalococcoidales > UBA2162 > JAUSGV01. The sequence continues at coordinate 13,353 of JAUSGV010000163.1, read as the reverse complement.
TTGAATTCCTTCTTCCCCCACGAGCTCCACCAACTGCTCACGCAGCTCCGGGCAGTAGCCGGAACTTGTCAATTTGTACCGTTCGGGCTTTTCGCCATTTTCCAGACTGAGTATTACCTGGTCCTTCCCTGGAAAGCTTTTGAGAATATTGTCTAGCCTGTACATTCGGGCCTCGTCGGCCTCTTTGTTATCTGTCTGTTCCAAACTGATGGTCAGGCGCCGCATTTTGGCGGGCGGGGGTGGCGGTGGCGTGGATTGGGTGGCAGAATTTTTCGTACCGTTTGAGTTTACTTTCGGTACCGCCTTTGGCTCACCCGATTTTACCGGCGGTTTTACCTGAGGAGCAGCAGCGGCGGGCGCGGAAACAACCTCTTTTACCGGCACAACGCCGATCTGGAAATAGTCTGCCTTTTCGCAATTTATCTGAACGCGGTCGTTCCGGTTCCGCACCTTCCCGGTGACGATAAGAATATTGCCTTCCTGCCAGAGGTCTTTGGTGTTTTCATAAACGTTCGACCAGGCAACGACTTCGATCTGCCCCCTTAAGTCTTCCAGAGTGGCACTGACGAACGCCTTGTGGGTCTTAGTAAACGATGGCAGGGCGTTCGCCACTTCGCCGATAACGGTAACCACCTGGCCATCCATCTCAGCTTCGATCTCGCCGCAGAACGTCGTGTTGGCGCCGGCGGGCGGGCTGAAGGGCTTTTTCGAGAAAGAAACTCCAAGCAATTCTTTTTCCCACTTAGCTTTTTCCTTGTCCGTGACTTCAAGGACACTCAATTCGATTGCGGGCATTGGTACAGATGTAGCCGTGCCGAACATGTCGAACATGCTCGCCTGTCCCGATTCCTTCAGCCTCTGCCCTCGCTGCGCAAGAGACAGAATATTCACCACGCTATTGAACAGCGTGCCGCGGCTGCCAAGACTATCAAAAGCACCCGCCTTGATCAGGCTTTCCATGACACGGCGGTTCACGCCGCTCATGTCGCAGCGGCGGCACAGATCTTCGATTGATTTGAAATCGCCGTTCTTCTGCCGTTCGGCAACGATAGGCTCGACAGCACCCATCCCCACGTTCTTTATCGTTCCCAGCCCGAAGCGTATCGCCGATTTGCCGTCGCCCATCTTTTCCACGGAAAAGTTGACCTGGCTCCGGTTTATATCCGGAAGGAGGACGGTTATGCCGAGGCGGTGACAGTCGGCTACCGCGGTGGCGACCTTCTCTGCCGTACCGACATAGACCTCCAGAAGAGCGGTAAGGTATTCGGCAGGATAGTTTGCTTTGAGATAAGCCGTCTGATAGGCAATCAGAGCATAGCTGTAAGCGTGGGCCTTGTTGAAGGCGTAACCGGCAAAAGGTTCGATAAGGGCGAAAACTGCCTCAGCCAGTTCGGGAGTGAAGCCGTTCTTTTGTGCCCCTTCGAAAAAGTGCTGTTTTTCTTTCTGCATTACCTCGACGATCTTCTTCCCCATTGCCTTGCGGAAGATATCTGCCTGTCCCAGGCTGTAACCTGCCAACGCACGTACGATGAACAAGACCTGGTCCTGGTAAACGACAACGCCGTACGTCTCATTGAGTATCGGCTCGAGTGCCGGATGAAGATACGTTACCTCAATCTCGCCGTGCTTGCCCTTGATGAACGTCGGAATATGCTCCATGGGGCCGGGACGGTACAGGGCTACCATGGCAGCGATATCGCCAAAAGTATTTGGCTTGAGGTCCCTGATGTAGCGGCGCATGCCGGAGCCTTCCAGCTGGAAGACACCTACGGTTTCTCCGGACGCCAGCAGGGAAAAGGTTTTGGCATCGTCCATGGGGATGGTGTGCAGATCGACTTTTACACCGCGGTTTTGCCAAATCAGTTCTTTTGCCTTGCCCAGAACAGAAAGGTTGGAAAGGCCCAGAAAGTCCATTTTCAACAGGCCGATCTTGGCGATATCATCCATGGAATACTGGGTCATGGTCATGTTAGTCTCGGTGTTGGCTGTCTTGGTTACCTTCTGAAGAGGCACGTATTTGATCAACGGCTCTTTCGAAATTACAACACCGGCAGCGTGAGTACTGGCGTGTCGCGACAGCCCTTCGACCCGCTTCGCCGAGTCTATCAACTGACGAATGGTCGGGTCCGCGTTATAGACGCTTTTCAGCTCGCTGTTTTCTTCCATGGCACGGTCGAGAGTCATGTTGACGGCGAACGGTACAAGGCGGACAACGCGGTCGACGTCGCCGTAGGTCATGCCCAATGCCCGGCCGACGTCGCGAAGGGCAGCACGGGCACCCAGCGTTCCGAACGTAATGATCTGCGCGACATGGTCCGGGCCGTATTTTTTCGACACGTATGCAATGACCTCATCCCGCCGCGCGTCTTCGAAGTCCATGTCGATATCCGGCATTTCCCGGCGCTCGATATTCAAGAAACGCTCGAAAACGAGCTTGCTGGGGATGGGGTCGATCTCGGTGATGCCGAGACAGTGCAAAACGATACTGGCCGCCGCGCTGCCCCTGACCCCGAAGTTTATACCGTGCGAATGGACGAAAGAGGTGATGTCCCAGACAACCAGGAAATAATTGGCGAACTGGGTCTTCTTGATCACGTCGAGTTCGTATTCGAGACGCTGCTTTATTTCATCCGAGGCATTGGGATAAAAGCGGGTCAATCCCTCAAGGCATAAGGATGCGAGGTAGTCATCGGGCGACATTTCTGCCGGAATTTCGATTTCAGGGAGATGCAGACGACCAAAATCGAGCTTGAGATTACACTTTGCGGCGATGGCCGCGGTATTTTCCAACGCGTCGGGGATGTCCCGGTAAGCTTCTGCCATTTCCTGAGGAGATTTGAGATAGAAGTATGCTCCCGCCATCTTCATGCGCTTCTCGTCTTGCACCGTAGAGTTCGTGCCGATGCATAGCATCAGGTCGTGAGCGTAGGCATCCCCTTCCTGCAAATAGTGGACGTCGTTCGTTGCCACCAACGGGATTTTAACCTCACGGCTTATGGCGATAAGCCCCTGGTTTATTCGCTCGAGTTCCGGGATCGGATGTCTTTGTATTTCGAGGTAGAAGTCGCCGCCGAAGATTTCCTTATACCAGAGGGCGGCTTTCGTGGCCGCTTCGTTCTGCCCTTGCAGTACCAATTGCGGCACCTCGCCGGCGATGCACGCAGATAGTGCTACCAGCCCTTCCGCATACTCTTTCAGCAACTCCCTGTCTAAACGAGGTTTATAGTAAAAACCCTCGAGATTAGCCCGGGTGGTTAGCTGGAGAAGATTCCTGTAGCCCGTATGGTCCTTGGCCAACAGTACCAAGTGACGGTGGTTCTTGTCGCTGGCGTTACGGGTCAGGCGGCTGTCGGGAGCGACATACACCTCGCAGCCGATGATTGGTTTGATGCCGGCATCTTTGGCAGCCCGGTAAAATTGAATGGCGCCGTACATGACGCCGTGATCGGTAATGGCCAGACTGTCCATTCCCAGTTCTTTTGCCCGGGCAACCAGATTAGGAATGCGGCACATACCGTCGAGCAGGCTGAACTCAGTATGGACGTGAAGGTGGGTGAACATTATTCTCTCCGGTCGGCTTAACGGGTAATTATACCAGACCCGGACAACATTTTAACGTTAACCGTCGGCATTCTTTACGCAGGTAAAACACCACTATCAACCATTCCGGCGAAAGCCGGAATCCAGAGTATAAAAGCGTTCCCCTAATATAATCAAGGCCTTCTGGACTCCGTTCCCGTATCAAGTACGGGACAGGTTTTCAACGGAGTGGTTATTTCTCGTTCCTCACGATTTTGGCGGCAGACGCAGTCCAATTTTAGCAGGCAAGATGCCTGCCATACCAATTTCTGCCGCTGATGAGGCTTTGTATCAATTGTCATTCTGAGGAGCCAAGCGGCGAAGAATAACGGGGTAGGGCTTACATACCCCACCTCCCCGATACCCTTCCCCTTCGTTGCCTCAGGGCTGAAGGCTCACACGCTCAGGGTGACAAGCGCATTACTCTTTTGATACAACAACCGTTGATGGTGAGACAGGCATCTTGCCTGTCCGTCACCATTCCGGTTTTCGCGGAATTCAGCCACCAGAAACTTTCAAATTTCACTTTTCCGACCCGGCAGGGTACAATCTTAAGACACATGTTAACAAAAGCTATTGCCAGAATTGCCCGCATCCTGTTCGTCATCACCCTGCCCTTTCTCTTCTTCTCGGCGAGTATCGCCTGGGCGGTGAACAGTCAGTGGCTTTACACCTCCGGCTTCGCGAAACAAAACGTCGGTGCGACGACCGGGCTCGACAAAGAGCAATTAGCCCAAGTAGCAAAAGGCTTCATCAGCTACTGGAACTCTGGAGAAGAACGCATCAACATTGTCGTGGTCAGGAACGGCCAGTACGTTCCGCTTTTTAACGAGCGCGAGATAGACCACCTCGTCGACGTAAAAACCTTGTTCCAATTCGATTACCGGATGATGTTTATCACGGGGGCATACGTGCTGGGGTATGTGATATTCAGCCTTTACCGGCGGAAAAGAGACAACTTGCGAGGATTGTCAAAGAGTATAGCCTGGGGAAGCGGCTTGACCCTGGGCTTAATGCTTTCCCTCGGGGCGGTTGCCCTGCTGGGCGCAAACGCGTTCGAAAGTTTCTGGTACCAGTTCCATATCTTGAGTTTTGCCAATGATCTATGGGAACTAGACCCGGCGAAAGACTACTTGCTGATGCTTGTCCCCGAGGGATTCTGGTATGATGCCGTCCGCGACATCGTTTTCGCCACTGCGGGCATAGCAATTGTCTGCGGAGGCGCCGCTATCGCCCACCTCATTTACCACCGGGATAAGAAAATCGGTTCTTACTGCTAAATGATAGCGAGACGCCGGGTATTCCTCACTCCTTGAGAGTATGGTATCAAAAGAGTTCTCTTTTTGTCACCCTGAGCACGTTCACTACGTTCAGCGTAAACTCCGCGAAGGGACTGGGGGTGGTGGAGTAAAGTGCCCCACAGCAAGCTGTGGGGCATTACGGGAAAAGGAGCCACCCCCATCCCAGGGTACGGACGGGGCCGCTTTCCTCCCGCCAGCAAGCTGACGGGTATCCAGCGGAGATTTTTATGAACGTGAATTTGAACCCCGCCGCACCCAGATTCTTCGTCGCTTCGCTCCTCAGAATGACAACGAGGGAGACGGTTTGCCTCGCGTCTCAATTCCAAAAGTCATTCGGGATACCGAAAATCGGGGCACTTCGCCTTCGCAATGACAAGCCGGTGGATTGCCCCGATTCGTATCACTCATGCGGGGTGCTCCCGATAAATCGGGGCAGATTCCGTGTTCCCGACTAAAGTGCGGGACAGGCAAACACGTAATGGTTTTGAATTTAGAATTTTTGGTCATTAGTGCTTGTTTCGGATTTCGTGCTTCGTGCTTCGGATTTAAGATGAAGTTATCCTCCGCAGGTGCCGCAATTAGTCGAACTGCATCCGCCGCAGCCACCGCCGCCGCCGAGCGGAGTGGAACTCCCGCCCGAACCGGTCGAGAACGAAGCAAACCGCGATAAGACACGTGGGGCTTTGTGATGACAGCATTCGCAAACCGCCGGTTCGTTCGCTTGTGAGAACGAACGCATCAGTTCGAATTTCTTTTCGCATTTCGGACATTTATATTCATAAATAGGCATGTTGGTTAAACCCTCGAAAACTTAGTGTAGTCTTTACCCGAGACTGAGTCAAGGCGAAGCCGGCTGATTTCCCAGGGCCCGCCACTTCTCGGAAATTTCCTTGAGTTCGGCGTCGCTGAGCAAGTTGCGTGCCAGGGGGAGCAGCGACTCGTTCTCTTTCTTGATATGCTCCCGCAGCAGGTGTTCGATGGCGCCATTGACTTCCTGGGCGTCCACGGAAAGCGATTCGGTGTTGGCTGCGCCGTCTGCTTCCATGCGGGCGGCAATTTCCTTTAAGCGAATATAATAACCCCGCCAATCGTCATGTTCCCGCAGCAGCATCTTTGCCGGACTCTTTTCCGCATCGATATGTTTTTCCAATGCCGGAAACAGGACTTCCTCTTCGCGCCGGAAATGCAGCGTCACGTCTTTGTCGAAAAACTCGATTATTTTGCGCAAATGATTGAGCCCCCTGTCCTGTAGGGGAGACTCGGTACCGAGTGAACTAAACTTGAGGCACAAGTTGACGCCACGCAACAAGGCGATGGTCTCCAGGACGCGGTCGTGTTCCTGCTTCAACAACTCCAGCGGTGTACCTGCCGTACTGTCTTTTTTTTCTGCCGGCTTCAAACGTTCGTACACTTCCGGACCGACGCATTCCTTTGCGTACGGGCACCAATCGATGCACGACATCTTCCGTTCGCGGAAAACGGTCGTCTTGCAGCCGGGACAAATGCCCTTCTTTTCGTCCGTCCAGATTTCGACCTCCCGCCCGCATTGCGGACAGGGGATATTTTCCGGAACCGGATTCCGTATAGACTGCGACCCGGGACAATGACTATCGTAAACCATGAATCAACCTCGATTAATTTTACCACAGCAGACTGATACGCCTATGACTTTTGTCGTAATGCCGCCGCTTGTCTTTTTCGCAGGAAAAACTTGTGGTAAGATTAGGCAAACTAGTATTCGGGAGCAACATGCCCTCACGCGTCGATTTTTTGCGGTCGGTCCCCTACTTCGCCGGCTTTAGCGAACAAGAGATATCACAGATAGAACAGGCTGTGATAGAACGCTCATTTGGGAAAGGCCAGATGCTGTTTCTCGACGGCGAGCCATGCGACGGGCTGTACCTGGTCAAGACCGGACTGGTCCGCGTTTTCAAAACGTCTCCGGAAGGGCGTGAAATGGTGATGCTGATAGCTCGCCCCGGCGACACCTTTAACGACGCCCCGGCATTCGACGGCGGACTGAATCTGGTCAACGCCTCGGCGCTCGAACCTACCACCGTTTACATCGTCCCCACCCAGACGCTGACGGCCGTATTGGGCGGCTGCCGGGCAGCGGCGGCGATAATCAAGGGGCTGGCAGCGCGATTGCGCCATCTGACGACGGTGATCGAAGACCTTTCTTTCCGCAGCGTAAGCGGCCGGCTGGCCAAACTGCTTCTCGAGCAGGCGGTTGCCGGAGAGAAGTCTGCCCCCGTACCCCGCTTGACCCAGGACGAAATGGCCGCTATGGTCGGCTCCGTCCGGGACGTGATCGGGCGGGTGCTGCGGTCGCTGGAAAAAGAAGGAGCGATCCGCGTCGAAGGCCACCGGATACTCGTCACGAACAAAGACCTTTTAAAAAATATGATCTGATTGTTAAGACATAAGTCGTATTCACCCCTGCCATCATACCGTGATAATGAAAAAGTTGGTGGGATAAAAATGGGAGTTGGTGGAATGCCGGTAATGTTAGAAATAGACTACGACAAATGCACCGGGTGTGGGGATTGTGTTTCCAAGTGTCCTGGCAATGCTGTTTCCCTGGTTGACGGAAAACCGATACTGGCTCGTCCCGATAACTGCGATTACTGCACCGATTGCGAGGGATTTTGCCCCACCGGCGCCATCAGAGCCCCATTTGAGATAGTTATGGCCGACCCCGGTATTGCGGGAAAGTTTACCGGATTGATGCCTGTCTTCGCTCTATCGGCAACCTCTTTCCTGACCGTTTTCGCTACCTAGTCAACCGCCGCAGACTCGTCTTTATCGCCAGGCATAATGGCTGGTTTTTTCATCCAATAAACCAGCAATACCATCGATATCACCAAAATACCTATTGCAACCACCTGCGCTTCCTGCAATCCCCAGAACCACACGGCTTCCTGGCGGACGAAGGTCAACAGGAACCGCCCCAGGGCATATACCGGCAAATAGCTCAAGAAGAGCACCCCGTCTTTCTTGAAAACACCTCTCAGCTTCCAGATGCCGATTAAAGCCAACCCGTTCCATACGATCTCATAAACCGGGTAAGGATGGGTCGGGACCCCCATCAAATATTCCGGTAGCAGAGCTCCCGGGTGAACGTATATGAAAGCCCAGGGCAGGTTGGTCATTCCCCCGTACGCATCTCCGTTTACGATGCAGCCGAAGCGTCCGATTATCTGCGCCACCAGCACCCCCGGAATCATGGCGTCGAGCAACTTAGCCAGGGGAAGACGTTTGGCTTTAGCATAGGCAACGGTGGCTATCCCGCCGCCGACGAGAGCTCCCCAAATCGCCAGTCCGCCCCGCTGGAACTGCCAGCTAAGGGAAGGATTGGCCGCGTAAAACGACCACTGGTCGATAACGTGGAACACGCGGGCGCCGACGATACCAGCCAGCACGACCCACAGGGCAAGGTTAAAGATCTCGTTTTCCGGTATGCCCTTGCGCCGGCTTTCGGAAACAGTGATAAACATCGCCGCGATGATGCCCAGCATGATTGCCAGGCTGTACCACCGGAGCTCGAAACTGCCGAGGCTGAAGATGACGGGGTTGATATTGATAATGATGCCGTTCATGCGTAAATCCAATTCTTATTATCTCATTTCTGCTCTTAAGAAGCAAAAACGAGACTAGAACGGGACCACTCCATTAATTTCCTCTCCCCTTGCGAGGATCTTGTATCAAAAGTGTTCTCTTTTTGTAACCCTGAGTCCTTCCGCCGAAGGACGAAGGGTCTGGGAGTGGCGGAATGAACGCGACCTGAACCCCTCCTCACCCGATATTCTTCGTCGTTGCACTTCTCTAAGAATGACATTCGATACATTACCCCTTTCGAAGCACGGGGTAAACTCAGCAGGTGTCCTTTGGCCTAACTATCAGAACCATACCTGTGGAAACAGGTATCCAGCGTTTTCTACACCTTCTGGATTCCGTATCGAGTACGGAATGGTTACCGTGGATCACAGTGTCGGTGTTTCTTTTGTCACCCTCCGCGAAAGCGGAGGGTCTATTCGTTGAGAGGCACAGAAGTGGATTCCCCGCCTTCGCGGGGAATGACAGGGAGAGTGACGGGGAACGACAGTTTGTTAAGTTACTCGATTGCTGATCAGATTTTTAACAACCGGGATTCTCACTATCAGCAGCACGGCCAGCACAGTGCCGTAGATGAGGGGCACATTCATACTTGCCTGCGACTTCGCCGCCCAAACGTAATGAATTACCCCGATAGCAACCGCGGCATAAACCAGCCGGTGCAGGCGCTTCCAGTTTTTTCCCAGCCGTTCCACCCAACCTTTAGTAGATGTCACGGCGATCGGTACCAATATTACAAACGCCGCCAGACCGGCCATAGGGAATTTTTTATCGGCAATTGCTGCCCAAATTTGCGGAAAGTTAAACCCGTAATCGAGTCCGACAAAATTTAACAAATGCAGGCCGGCATACATAAAAGCGTACAGCCCGATGGTTCGGCGCCACTGGCGTACCGGAACAAATCCGGTGGCGTTATAAACCGGCGTGCAGGCCAGCGACAGCATCAGCAGAGTCAGGGTTATTCTGCCGGTTTCAAGCTGGATTTCACCGATCGGGTTCGCCGTCAGATTACCTTGAGTGAACCGCCAGGCGATCCAGGCCAGAGGCAGCAGGGCGCCTGCGTGAACCAGAACGCGGAGGCCGTTCGTCCTCCACCAGGCCATCAGAAATTTTCCTTGAGGTCCATTCCGGCGTAAAGGCCGGCCACTTCGTCGGCGTAGCCGTTGAAGGGCAGCGTATTGATGCGGGTAAGTTCGCCGATGCGGCGTTCGGTAGCTTGTGACCACCGCGGGTGCGACACGGCGGGATTTACGTTGGCGTAGAAACCGTATTCGCTTGGAATTATTTTCGTCCAGAAAGAGACCGGCATCTCTTCCACGAGGTCGATCTTCACGATGGACTTGATGTACTTGAAGCCGTATTTCCAGGGGACGACGAGCCGGATCGGAGCTCCGTCCTGCGGCGGCAGTGGCTTTCCGTAAATCCCGGTTGCCAGAATGGTCAGGCGGTGCATCGCCTCATCCAGTCTCAGGCCTTCGACGTACGGCCAATCGTACGACCTGTCTTTCTGTCCGGGCATCTGTGCCGGATCCATGATAGTTTCGAACCGCACGAATTTGGCTTTAGAGGTCGGTCTGACTTCATTCAGCAGCGACGCCAGGGGAAAGCCCAGCCAGGGAACAACCATCGACCACGTCTCCACGCAGCGGAGGCGGTATACGCGTTCCTCGGGAGGGAATTTATTGACAAGTTCTTCCACGGTATACGTCCTGGGATGGTCGACCAGCCCGCCGATGGTGATTGTCCACGGCTCGGTCTTGAAATTCTTGGACAAAGGGGCGACTCCCGTTTTCGATGTCGTAAATTCGTAGTAGTTGTTGTAGCTGGTTATGTCTTTGCAAGCGGTGAGCTTGTTGCCGAGTTCATCAGCTGTCGACTGGGCTTTTGCGTCTGTACAAAAATCGTTTTGTGCCACTTGACCGCCTCCCTTACAGGCCGGCAGAAGCAGGACACCTGCCACTAATGCTCCCGCCCCCGCCATAAATTCGCGTCTGGAAAGGTAAAGATGCTCCGGCGTGATTTCAGACGGGTCTATTTTTTCCATAGCGCTTTAAAGGTATATAAATTCATTGTGAACCAGAACAAAAAGAGAATCAAGTCGAAAGGGGTGGTTCATTACAATAACGGGAGTTCGTGGTGTCCGGCCTGAACTAGCTGCTGCGAGTACAGGGACTTCGGACTGCACAATTCTGACCTTTGTGCAATCGAATTCTGCCTAACAATTACTAATTTTGTTGGATTACAAAAGTTTGAAATATTACTTGGAATAGCTGATGACCTGTCGAATATTGAGGTAGATAAAACTCAAGGTAAAATTAGCGTATGGCCAAAGAAAACAGTTACCAAGTTATAGGAAATTCTTTCCGCCAACTGACCCTGGCTCAGATTGCACTTAAACGACAAGCGAGACAGGATTGCCTACGATGCCTGCCTGTGCCGCCATAATAGCTGCATGGGTGCGGCTACGTGCCTGTAGTTTGGCGATGACGTTTCGTGCATGTTTTTTAGTAGTATCCAGGGTGATGCCCAGGGTTTCGGCGATTATCTTGTTCGAGTCTCCGTTCCCCATGAGCCTGAGCACATTGACTTCCCTTGTGGTGAGGTGAGCCATCTCAGCCGTGCGTTCGGCAAGCGTCTTACTGCCATTTTGAAGCAAATCCCCCACGGCAGTGCGAAGCAATTCCGTCTCCTTCTGTATTCCGCCTTCGACCATACGATGGATACTCTGCAGCAACATTTCAGGATTCATATCTTCGAGTAATAGGTATCCCCCCGCACCTGCGTGAACGGCGTCAATTACATAAGAACCGTTGATATTCTCCGCTAGTACCAGGATAGCTACTTTTGGGAATTGCTCCTTGATAAGACTTATTGCCTGGAACCTATCCAGGATGCTGGGCTGCGTCCCGGTCAACACGATGTGGATAGGTTGTCCCTGTTCAGACGCCTGTTTTAGCTGCAGAAGAGCTTGATCCGAATCCGCAGGATATGGCATTAATTCGATCCCATAATCCAAAGCCATGATAGCCTGCAGGCCCTCCCGGACAACCGGATTAAAATCAATCATCAGTACCCGTACCGTTTTCAACTCGGCGCGCCCTGCCTCTCTCAGAATCAGAGGCTCTTGTGGGCTCTCTGTCACGCTGGCTGCATATCGTTTCTTTGTAATAGGTAGGCCTAACGCTTGAAGGACAACGGTAACGTCTGAAAGGTCGCCGATCACGGATTTCCTGGGAAGTGGATATTCCCTGACGAGCGCCGGAGCTCCTATCACCTGGGCTTCTTTAGCAACTTGGGGAGCCAGTTCAATATCGACGATCTGAATTGAACTGGCATGTAAATCATAATCCTGTAACATCTTTCGAAACTGAGCGACAGTACGCGCTGATCCCGGTTTACTCCCGGCGATGAAAAGCTTGAGATTAAGACCTTGAGCGGGTGTTTCTTGTTCCTTACGAGTTATGGTCTTGATGCTCATGGTGTTTTCACCCCCTGCCTTTTGTTATTCTGGAGAAACTTGATGCTCGGGACGGCTCGTCGTTTCAGCCTTGTTTCGTAGGTAGTTCCATAAAGGCTACCACCTGCTCGGGGTGAGACAGGTCACCGATGATCCTTCTTTCCGGAAGAGGATAAGTCCTTATCAAGGTAGGAACTGCCAGAATCTGGTGCTGATGGGCCAACTCGGGGTGCTCAAACAAATCTATTACCTCAATAGCGTAGTCGTTACCGAGACATGAACTACATATCTGCTTCAGACTGCTGATAGCAGAAGCAGACTTCGCTGTGTCACCAGTAATATAAAGGGTGAACTTCCAGGTCTTAGGACTTCTTTTTTGGGCGCCCACGCTGCCTCCCTGGCCGTTCTGCCTCACTGAGGCTCATCTCAGCCATATTCACCTCATACTGCAAGGCTTCACGGTGTGTCTGTTCCATTTCAATATCGGTGGCCTCAATCTCAGCGCGTAGGGCGGCTATCTGGGCTTCCAGGGCAGCGCGCTTTGCTTTCACTTGGCGCTCCTGCCTCTCCAGATCATCTTTTCGGTGGACCCGATCAACGCTGTTTTTTTCTTGCTGGGCGATGCGGGCGGTGCCGGTAAGAATACCGGATGGCCCAGCATACACGTCGATAAGCTCCACTCCACGGTCAGTCAAAAGGAACTCCCGCACCTTGCTATCGTGGGCCATACCACGAGATTTCCAAATATTCAATAATCTAGTTCGCTCGCCGTTCATCTCGAGGTTACGCAACACTATCCAGGTATCCATTAATGACGAGACCCCGACTTCGCTGGGTGATTCCTGGAATTCGTTCCCCGTCAGAGTGGTAAAGAGACCGGTTATCGTCTTTCCCTTGAGAAAGTCAATCATTCGGGATACCATGATCTGGACCTCGTTAAAAGAGGCCGAGGAGAGCAAATTGGTAACAGGATCCATGATGACTACCCGTGGCTGAAATGCGTTAATCTCACGGGTCATTGTTACCAGGTGGGTTTCAAGACCGTACATGGTGGCTCTTGATGAGCAGAATTTGAGGAGGCCTTTGTTTAGCCACGGCTGGAAGTCGATGCCAATAGAGCACATGTTCCGTATGATTTCATGTTCTGACTCCTCGAAAGCGAAATAGAGACAGCGCTCGCCGCGCTGGCAACTGGCGTGGGCCAAGTGTGCTGCCAGACTGGTTTTACCTGTCCCGGCCTCACCGCTGACGAGAATGCTGTTGCCCCGGTAGTAGCCCTGCCCTCCTAGCATATTATCAAGCTGGGGAACTCCCGTGGTTATCCGTTCTGAAGATACCCCATACGCGGGTTGTATCGAGGTGACAGGAATCAGGGAGATGCCATTCTCACTAATCAGAAAA
>JAUSGV010000041.1 GCA_030648675.1 Dehalococcoidales bacterium | reverse complement strand
TCGAATTTCGGATTTAATCTGAATATGTTAATATACATACCTTGAAAGGAATTATGCAATGAAGCTGTCACAACGTTTTGTTATCATCGCCGTCCTCTTTGTCACCTGCCTTATTACGGCGAACATCATCGCCGTAAAGGTCGCCGCCGTCGGCCCGTTCATCGTGCCCGCCGCCATCATCGTCTTCCCTCTGAGCTATATCTTTGGCGACATCCTGACCGAGGTTTACGGCTACCGCCTCGCCCGCCGTGTGATCTGGCTGGGTTTCCTGTGTAATCTGATATTCGTTGTATTCGCCCGTATCGGTCAAGCCCTGCCTTCCGCCGGGTTCTGGACCGGACAAGACTCATACGTCGCTATTCTCGGCTACACTCCCTTACTTTTGCTCGCCTCTTTCGCCGGCTACCTGGCCGGTGAATTCGCGAACTCATTTATCCTTGCTAAAATGAAGGTAATCACGCAGGGACGCTGGCTTTGGACCCGCACCATCAGCTCGACCATCGTCGGGCAGGCTCTCGATACTTCGCTGTTCATCTTGATCGCCTTCTGGGGCACCCCTGCCCTTCTCACCATGATCCTGTCCCACTGGGTGGCAAAAGTCCTCATTGAAGCCGCGTTTACGCCGGTCACCTACGCTGTCGTCAATTACTTGAAGAAGAAAGAATCCGTCGATACCTTCGACTACGAGACCAACTTCACCCCGTTCTCCGTCGCCGATTAGAGGCAAGCCCATGAAAATATTGACCTCGGCACAGATGCGTCAGGCGGAGCAGGATTGCACCGGACTGGGCATTTCGACATCCATGCTGATGGAGAACGCCGGACATGCCGTTGCCCACGAAATCAAACGTATTCTTGCTTCCGTCCAACAAAAACACATAATCGTGCTGGTGGGTCCGGGCAATAACGGCGGTGACGGCCTGGTGACAGCGCGTTATTTGCGTGATTGGGGTGCACAAGTCGTCGTGGCACTTTTGGCCCGGAGATCCAGTGACGACGCCAATCTTATGGCCGTCACCCAGCGCGGCGTAGCCATAGTCGATTTTTTCGGGAGCGGAAGCCCAGCATCGCTTGACTTGCTCCTGTCGTCATCGACTGACGCCGTTATCGATGCCGTATTCGGCACGGGCAAGGTCCGCTCCCTGCGGGGAAGCATCGCCGGAATATTGGAAAAAGTAAGTGAATTAAAAGCCCAACATCCCGCTCTCCGCATCATTGCCCTCGACCTGCCCTCCGGACTTGACGCCGACAGCGGACGGATCGACCCTCACTGCCTGTTTGCTGACAACACCATCACCCTCGGCTTTCCCAAACCCGGTCTGTTCCAATTCCCCGGAGCGGAAAGGACCGGGAAAATATCGGTCGTCAATATCGGTATTGTGGAATCACTGGTTGATTCCGTTCCGGATGAACTGCTCACCAACGAATGGGCACATTCGGTTTTACCGAAGCGTCCATTAGGAGCGAACAAAGGGACTTTCGGCAGGGTTATGGTGGTCGCCGGTTCGATCAATTACGTCGGTGCCGCCTATCTGGCAGGCAGTGCCGCCATGCGTTCCGGCGCCGGTCTGGTCACGCTGGCTGCTCCATCGAGCCTCTACCCCATTCTGGCTTCGAAATTGACTGAAGTGACGCATTTACCCCTGCCGGAGACTGTTCCTGGCTTTGCGGCCGCTGAAGCCGCCATAACGGTTCAACGTGAGTTAAAGAATTGCAAAGCCCTGCTCATCGGCTGCGGACTCGGCCAGCACCCTTCGACCATGCGTTTTGTAAAATCGCTTTTACTGCAAAAGGAATTGCCCGTGCCCGTGGTCGTGGACGCCGATGCCCTCAACCTCCTTGCCAAAATCCCCCACTGGTGGCGGAAGCTGCCGGAAAACGCGATCCTGACCCCGCATCCACGTGAATTTGCCCGGCTCACTGGCCTATCGGTCGACGATATCCAGTCCGGCCGCATCGATCTCGCCCGGCAAAAAGCTCAGGAATGGCATCAAACCGTGGTGTTAAAGGGAGCTTATACCGTGGTGGCTTCCCGCGACGGCAAATGCCGGGTTGCTCCGTTCGCCAATCCCGCTCTGGCTTCTGCCGGTACGGGGGATATTTTAGCCGGTGTCATTGCCGGCCTTTTAGCCCAGGGATTGCCGGCACCTGATGCCGCGGCCTGCGGCGTCTATCTGCATGGGATGGCTGGTGAAATGGTGAAGGATTGGATGGGCGATGCCGGTATGATCGCTTCCGACCTTTTACCGGAACTGCCCTTATCCATCAAGAAATTAAAACAAATTTCGGCCGCTTAGCTTTTTGTGTCATTACGAGACCATTGAGCCGGGGCTCAAGGCGACCGAGGTTGCTTCACTTCGTTCGCAACGACAGATGATTATGAATAAACAATATTATGTTTACATCCTGGCGAATAACGCTGGCTCAGTGCTATACACCGGTGTCACAAACGATCTGAAGCGCAGAATTTTCGAGCACAAGAACAAGCTTGCGGAAGGATTTACAAAGAAATATAACGTCGATAAGCTGGTATACTACGCCGTTTGCGAAGGCATAGAGGGGGCAATTTTGGAAGAAAAACGTATCAAAGGCGGGTCGAGGCAAAAGAAGCTAGACCTTATTGATGGTTTTAACCGGGAATGGCGTGACTTGTATCCAGACATCTAAGAGTAGTCATTGCGAGGAGCGTAGCGACGAAGCAATCCTGGTTCTGAAGGTATGAGATTACCGAGATTGCTTCCCCTTCGGTACCTCAGCGCTAAAGGCTCACTCGCTCGCAACGACAGTTGAGATGACGGATTGCTTCGCGCCGGACAAATCGGGCCTCGCAACGACAAAACGAGATAGAGTACAATCAATACGGAGGTTAAAATGCTGCTCGCAATCGATATCGGCAACACCAACATCACCCTTGGGGTTTTCGACAAAGATAATCCCCGCGCAACCTGGCGCGTCGCAACCGACGTCAATCGGACAGCCGACCAGTATGCCGCCGAACTGCTCACTCTGCTGCATCACCGCGATATCAATCGCGTCGAAATTACCGAGATCGCCGTTTGCAGCGTCGTTCCGCCCCTGCTGGGTACTTTTATCGAACTCTGCACGCGCTATTTTCATATCCCGCCGTTCGTTGTTGGCCCCGGCGTCAAAACCGGCGTGCGCATCCGCATGGACAACCCCCGTGAGGTCGGCACCGACCGCATCGTCGATGCCACCGCCGCCCACCACCTGTACGGTGGTCCGCTCATTATCGTCGACTTCGGCACCGCCATTACCTTCGATACGCTTTCCCGGGAAGGCGATTACCTCGGCGGGGCGATCGCTCCCGGCCTGACCATCGCCGCCGAAGCCCTGTTCACCCGCACCGCGGCCTTACCCCGCATACAGTTGGTGCCGCCGAAACACGCCATCGGCACCAACACCGTCGATGCCATGCAGTCCGGTCTCATCTTCGGTTATGTCGGCCTGATCGAAGGCATCATCACCCGCATTCAGAAGGAGCTCGGCGAAAAGACCCTCGTCGTGGCCACCGGCGGTTATGCCTCGATGCTGACCGGCAGTACCCTCATCATCGACAAGGTCAATTCCGATTTGACCCTCATCGGCCTCAGGCTCATAAACGATATGAACAAAGCTTGATCGGCCTGTTCCAAACTCTCCTCAAATACTGTAGAATCAGAATTGACACCGGTTACTCAATGCGCGGTCTTTTTACGGTGTCATTCTGGCTAATGCCTGCCCCGCGATGCGATACGGAAGCCGGACTCCAGACTGTCGCCAATTTCCTCTCCCCTTGCGGGAGAGGATTAAGGTGAGGGGTAACATAAATGTCATTGCGAGTTTCCGCCTCTAACGGAACCGACCTGCCCGCCGCACTAGGCTTTGGCAGGCGGGAGCAATCTATATAAATAATTTGGTCATTGGTGCTTCGGATTTGTCCCGATTCACTCCGTTCACGAAGGAATCGGCATTTCGGATTTCGGATTTCGTTTAGAAGGAGGTCTGCCATGTTAACCAACAAAACCATAGTCCTCGGTGTCACGGGAAGCGTCGCATGCTATAAAGCCGCCGACCTCGCCTGCAAATTGACGCAGGCCGGGGCTAAGGTCGATGTCGTTATGACCGACTCGGCCGCCAAATTCATCAATCCTTTGACCTTCCGCAGCCTCACCGGCCGTACCGTGTTTACCGACATGTGGGACACACTTTCCGCATCGGGCGTCGACCACATTGCCCTGGCCGAAGCCGCCGATGTCGTGGTAATCGCTCCGGCCACCGCCAACGTCATCGCCGAACTGGCCGCCGGTATCGCCGGCGACAGCCTCACCTGCACCGTTCTTGCCACACTCGCACCGGTTATTATCGCTCCGGCTATGCATACCGGCATGTGGCGCAACTCGATTACCCAGGAAAATGTAGCCAAGCTGAAAAACCGTAATTTCACCTTCATCGAACCGGGCTACGGCTATCTGGCTTCCGGCTGCATCGGTGAGGGACGCCTCGCCGATATCTACACCATTATGGGCACTGTCCGTCAGGTATTGGGCCGCACCGGCAATCTGGCCGGGAAAAAGATCGTCGTTACCGCCGGCGGCACCCGCGAACCCATCGACCCAGTCCGTTTCCTCGGCAACCGCTCCTCCGGCAAAATGGGGCACGCCGTCGCTGAAGCTGCCCGCGACCGCGGCGCGAAAGTAGTACTGATTACCGGGCCGACCGTGTTGCCCGATTTGGCGGGCGTCGATATCGTACGAGTCCAGACCGCGGTCCAGATGAAACAAGCCGTCGCTAAAGCCGTGGCGGGATCTGACGCTTTGATCATGGCCGCTGCCGTTGCTGACTTCCAGCCGCAGACCACCTCGGCTCAAAAGATAAAGAAGGCCGCAGCCGGCGGGAAAATGACGCTGCCGCTGGTGGCCACGCCGGATATTCTTACCGAAACAAAAGGCCGGTTCCTCAAAGTCGGTTTCGCCGCCGAGACCGAAGACATTCTAGAAAATGCCAAAGAAAAGATGCGGAATAAGCAACTCGACCTTATCGTCGCCAACGACGTCACCGCGCCGGACAGCGGCTTCGAGGTCGACACCAACCGCGTCAGCATCATTGGACCGGACTCGCGGACGGAAGACCTGCCCTTGATGACCAAAAAAGAAGTAGCCGACCGTCTGATGGACCGTATCGCCGTCATGTTAAAACCTAAACCCGCCCCGAAAGGCCATACCCATTAAATTTTGGTCCTTACTTTTTGGTCTTTGGTTTTTGGTTTTTGGTCTTCGCCCCTTGTCAATCGCGCCGCGAAGGTCTAAAATCAACCGTTGTTTCTTTCAATCTCCCTCTTTTGTAAAGAGGGATTAAGGGAGATTTTATAACCTTGTTACCTGACAATAACGGCTATTTCGGCGAGTTCGGCGGACGCTTCGTTCCGGAAACTCTTGTCCCCGTACTCGACGAGTTGACCGAAGCCTATAAAAAAGCCAAAACCGATAAAACCTTCTGGGCGGAGTTCGAGCACCTGTCGCGCGACTTTTCCGGCCGGCCGACGCCTCTCTATTTTGCCGAAAAACTGACCAAACATGCCGGCGGCGCCCGCATCTTCCTGAAACGCGAAGACCTGGCCCATACCGGCGCCCATAAAATAAACAACGCCCTCGGTCAGGGTTTACTCGCCCGGAACATGGGCAAAAATCGAATCATCGCCGAAACCGGCGCCGGACAGCACGGTGTCGCCACCGCCGCCGTCTGCGCCATGCTCGGCATGGACTGCATCGTCTACATGGGCGAGGAAGACGTTCGCCGTCAGTCGCTCAATGTCTTCCGCATGAAATTGATGGGTGCTGAGGTCAGAGTGGTATCCAGCGGCAGCAAGACGCTCAAAGACGCTATTAACGAAGCCATCCGCGACTGGGTCAGTAACGCCCGCGATACGTATTATCTTCTCGGTTCCGTCGTCGGCCCCCACCCCTACCCCATGATGGTCCGCGATTTCCAGAAGGTTATCGGCGAGGAAGCCCGCCGCCAGATCCAGGAGCAAGCCGGACGTTTGCCCGATTATGTTGTCGCCTGCGTCGGTGGCGGCAGCAACGCTATGGGCATTTTTTATCCGTTTATCGAAGATTTATCCGTCCGGCTGGTCGGCGTCGAAGCCGCGGGCAAGGGATTGTCCTCCGGGAAACACGCTGCCTCACTCATGGCCGGCAGGATCGGCGTCCTTCACGGCTCCAAGTCGTACATCCTTCAGGATAAGGCCGGTCAGATTATGGAAACGCACAGCATTTCCGCCGGACTCGACTACCCCGGCGTCGGCCCCGAACACAGCTATCTCAAAGACACCGGCCGCGCCGAGTATGTCGGCGTGACCGACAGCCAGGCGCTAAAAGGTTTTCAGCTGTTATGCCGTGCCGAGGGCATTACTCCTGCTTTGGAGTCTTCCCACGCCGTCTATTTCGGCACGAGATTGGCAGGAAAGCTTTCTAAAAAGCAGATTATCATAATCAACATATCCGGTCGGGGCGATAAGGATATCAACATCGTTGCCGAAGCTCTGGGAGTGAAGCTGTGAGCCGCATTGCCTCCGCTTTCAAACCCCGTCGCAAAGCCCTCATCGGCTACGTTACCGTAGGTTATCCCGATGTCGACGCCACCCTGAAGGTTGTCCC